>DATIEW010000853.1:0-5957 GCA_035455585.1 Vicinamibacterales bacterium
CCCCCCTCTGCAACCGCCCACGTCGCGCCCTTGCAGTCGCTCAACTGCGCAATCCGCGCGCCGTTCTCCCGCACGACGATGCCCATGAACTTCAGCGTAATGGGCGGCGGCGCGGGCGGTCCCGGCGGCACCGACGGGACCGTCGGCGGCGGCGCCGTCGTATTGGCGCCAGGCGGTGGCGCTGGCGGCGCCGTCGGCTTGAACCGGAACGGGTTCCGCTCGGCTCCACCTGGCGCGGGCCGCTCCTCGTCGAGCACCTCGAGTCGCACCTTCAACTCGTCCGGGTTCAGGACGCCGTCGGTCTGGCCGCGCGCGGCTGTGCCGCGCCGCTGTTGGTTAGACGCCGGACGCCCGCTGGTAGCCGCCGTGTCGGGCCACATCAGGTTCGCGACGAATGCCACGACCGCCACGCCGAGGGCCGCCAGCAGCCATGCACGCCTGCTCATGCCGCCTGGCTCCCCCTAAACCAGGAGTTCGCTTGTGCCGTCAACCTCCAACTGCCAACTCCCAACTCCCAACCGTCCGTGACACGGCACGTTGGGGATTGGAAGTTGGGCTTTGGGAGTTGACAAGCGACGTGAGCTCCGGGCTCAGAACTCATTCCCCTCAATCCGGTAGTAGGTGGACACGTCGATCGTCACGTTCAGTCCGGTGTCCCGGTCAGGCCGCTGCGTCAGCGCCAGGTTCTCCAGAATCAGGAACTCGGGAGCCGTCTCGATGTCGTGGATCAGGCGGCGGATGTCGCGGTACTGGCCGCTCAGGGTCACTGTCGCCGTCAGCTTGCCGAGCCTGCCGTCGCGGGCGACCTCCTGGTTCCACTGGGTGCGTTCGTGCTTGACGCCGGCCTGGCGCGCCAGATCGGCGAGCCCGCCGAGCGTGACGCGGCGTGCCGCGCTCAGGTCGGGCGGCAGCACGGCGCCGTAGAACTTCTTCAGCTCATCGTCGGCCGAGACCTTGCCCGTCACCGTCTGCCGCGCGGCAGTGTGATCGCGCCGAGCGGCGGCGAGCGCCGCCGCCGCGTCGTCGGCCGCCCGCTCGCCGCCCTCGACTTTCTGCGACAGCGGATAGACGACCGCCGCGAACAACGCGACGTTGAGAATCACCGCGGCGATGAGCGGATAGACCAGCCGCCGCTTTTCCGCCACGATGCGGCGCACCGGTGTCATCGGTCGCCCCCGTTTCCGCGGGTCGGCGCGACGCGCGCCGGCACGTAGGTCACCTCGAAGACGACGCGCGCGAGGCCCGCCTCGTTGAAGTCCTGCTGCCGGGCCAGCACGTCCGCGAAGACCCCGGTCGCGTCGAGGCTGTCGGCGAACTCGTCGATGTCGTCGATATCGCGCCCGAGCACGATCATCGTGATTCGCGTCCCGTGCGGATCGACAATCGGCCGCACCGATGTGAGCATCACGTCGGGCGGCAGCGTGGCCTCGATGTGGTTGAAGAAGGACGTCCAGGAGAACGTGCGGCGATCGATGAGCACGTTGGCTTCCTGCGCGGCGTCGACTATCAGCTTCAGCTCGTCCTGGTTGATCCCGCGGCGGATCTTCGCGGCCTCGCCGGACAGCCGCGTGGCCTCGTTGCGATCGGCGCTGACCCGAGCCGACAGCTCGGTGTTCGCCCGCGACAGCTCCACGACTTCCACGAGGTTGAAGGCGGTCACCACGGCGAGGAGGACACCGGCAAGGCTCAGGACGAGGTGGACGGCGCGCTCGTTGTAGAACGGACGGGTCGAGAGGTTCGTTCGCAGCACGTCAGGCCACCCGTCCCGCGTCGGCGGACGTGCGGCGGGCCCGTTCCCGCAGGAGCACGCCGGCGGGCGCCGCGAGCGCGTCGAGCAGCGCCGGATTGACGCCGATGCGGTCGCTCAACGCCGCCGCGGGGCGGAAATCCAGCGGTTCGACCCTCGCCCCGAGGCGCTCTTCGAGGGCGCGGCGCAGGTGCTCCGCACGGTCGAGTCCCTGCATCCACGCGCCGGCCAGCAGCACGTACCTGAAGCCGCCTCCGCCCAGGCGATCCTCGTGATACATCGCGGTCTGGTGGACGAGGTCGGCGAGATCGGCCTCGGCCGCGTCGGGGCGGTTGCGGAAGAACACCAGATCGGGACCGCGCACGACGGCCAGCGTCGCGTAGTCGCCAGCGACGTTCACCAGCAGCCAGTCGCCGCCCGCCTCGCCCAGTCCGGGCAGCACGGCGTTGATGAGGTCGAACGTGGCGAGATCGATGAGGCCCGCGTGCACGCCAGCCCTGTCGCACGCGCGCTCGTAGCCCTCGACGATGTCCCGGCGCGCCAGCGTCACCAGATACTCGCGGCCGCCCCCGGGAAGACCCAGTCCCGGGACCCAGGAGAGCTGGGCGTCCTCGATGCGGAACGGAGCGGCCTTGCGGACCTGCCAGCGGATCATCTGGTCGAGATCCTGCATCCTGCCCGGCACCTTCTCGAACCGTACGAGCGAGACCTTGGCAACGGTGTCCGGCAGCACCAGCGCGGCGCGGCGGGCCCGTGGCGCCACCTTCTCGAGCACCGACCTCAGAGCGCCGACCAGCGCCGCCTCGTCGGCCACATTGGAGGCGTTCAGCGAGGGCACGACGAGGCCGGCCGGCAGCGGCTCGAACGCGTAGGCCGACACCAGAGGCGGCGTGCCCCCGGCGAACGCGACGGCCGCGACGCGATCTCCCGCGATCTCGATCGCGACGGCCGGCGGCGGGCTCGCGAACAGCCTGCCGGACCTCGAGCGGGTGGCAAGAGAGGGCGCAGCGCTCATTCGACGAAGGTCACCTTGTTGATCTCGCGCAGCGTGGTCGTCCCCTTGAGCACGCGCTCCACGGCCGACTCGCGCAGGAATCGCATACCCTCCTCCCGCGCGGCTTTCTTGATCTCGGAGGTCGGCCGCCGCTCGAGGATCATCTCGCGGATATTGTCCGACAGATCCAGCAGCTCGCAGATGGCGGTCCGTCCCTTGTATCCCGTGCCGGCGCACTCGATGCACCCCGCGCCCTCGCAGAACAGTCCGCTGTGCTGGAGCGCCGGATCCAGGGCGGACTCCTCGAGCTGCTGCCGGGTGACGGACGCCAGCCGCTTGCAGTGCGCGCAGATCGTGCGCACGAGCCGCTGCGCGAGCACGCAGTTGAGCGCGGAGACGAACTGGTAGGGCTCCACGCCCATGTTCAGGAAGCGGCCCAGCACGTCGAGCACGTTGTTGGCGTGCACCGTCGTGAAGACCAGGTGCCCGGTCAGGGCCGACTGGATCGCGATCTGCGCCGTTTCCGGGTCGCGGATCTCCCCCACCATGATCTTGTCCGGATCGTGGCGCAGGATCGATCTGAGGCCCCGCGCGAACGTGAGCCCCTTCTTCTCGTTGATCGGGATCTGCGTGATGCCGCGAAGCTGGTACTCGACCGGATCCTCGATCGTGACGATCTTGTCCTCGATCGACTTGATCTCCGACAGCGCCGCGTAGAGGGTCGTCGTCTTGCCGCTCCCCGTCGGTCCGGTGACGAGCACCATGCCGTAGGGCTCCGCGATGTACTTGCGGAACCGCTTCAGCTCGTCGTCCGGGAAGCCGAGGATGTCGAGCCGCAGCTCGCGGAACTGCTCGCTGATCGACTCCTTGTCGAGGATGCGGATCACGGCGTCCTCGCCGTGCACGCTCGGCATCACCGAGACGCGGAAGTCGATCGTCTTGCCGGGCAGGCGCAGCTTGAAGCGCCCGTCCTGCGGCACGCGCTTCTCCGCGATGTCCAGCTCGGCCATGACCTTGACGCGCGAGATGATCGTGCTGTGGTGCCGCTTGTCGATCGGCCGCATCGCCGGCTGCAGCACGCCGTCGATCCGGTACTTGACGTGCACGGCGTCGTCCTGCGTCTCGATGTGGATGTCGCTCGCCCGTCGCTGGATGGCGGAGTAGATCGTCGTATCGACGAGGCGGATCACCGGGCTGGAGTCGGCCGTCAGGCGTTCGACCGTCAGCTGATCCTCGCCCGCCTCGTCCTCGCGCAGGAGCTGGAGCTGGAAGCTCTCGGTCGCTTCCTCCAGCACGCGCTGCGAGCTTTCGCTTTTCTTCAGGATCGACTGGATCGCCGACGGGGTGCCGACGGTCACCTTGATTGGCGTCGCGAGCAGCACGCCCAGCTCGTCGATCATCGGCAGATCCGTCGGGTCCGAGACGACGATCACCAGCGACGGTCCTTCACGGCGATAGGGCACGAAACCGTAGCGAAGCATCAGATCCGCGGGAATGGCGCGGAAGAGATCGTGGTCGATGCTGAACTGCGCCAGATCGAGAAACTCGAGCCGGTAGCGCTCCGCCAGCCGGCGCGCGCGCGCGGCTTCGGCCGCGTGATCCACCGCGGTCGGCTCCGGCAGGCCGGCATACAGACCGGCGTCCGCGCCGTTCAGTGCGCTCTGAGTCTTGCCATCCATGGGAAATCTGGTTCCTTCGACACTACCTGAGTGCGTTCGACAGATTGAAGAGCGGCATGTACAGGGACAGCAGCAGGCTCGCGATGACCATGCCCATGACGATGAGCAGGACCGGCTCGACCAGCGTCACGAACCGGCCCAGGTTCGTCTCGATCTCCTCGTCGTAGAAGTCGGCCAGGCTGTTGAGCATGTCCTGCAGCGCCCCGGTGGACTCGCCCACCTCCACCATCTTGATCGCGACGTCGGGAAACGCGCCGCTGTCATTCATCGCCGCCGCAAGCGACCGGCCTTCGCGGACCTGGCGGGCGGCCCTGACCAGCTCGTTCGCCATGTACTGATTCTGAATCGACCGCGCCGACACGTCGATCGCGTTCACCAGCGGGATGCCGCCGCCCAGCAGCGTCGCCAGCGTCCGGGCCGCCTGCGAGGTCGCGAATTTCCGCGCAACCGGTCCCGCTCCCGGCAGCCGCAGGATCCACCGATCGAACCGCTGCCGCTGCACCGGCTGCTTCAGCCAGATCCAGAAGGCGGCGACCGCGGCCGCCATCGCCAGGAGAATCAGCAGGAAGTACGATCCAGCGAACTCCGAGGTCGCCACGATGACGCGGGTGGAAAGCGGCAGCTCCTGACCGAACTGATCGTAGAAGGCCGCGAACTCCGGCACGACGCGCAGCACGATGATCGCCACCACCGCGAGCGACAGCAGCAGCAGAATCGTCGGGTAGACGAGGGCCGAAATCGTCTTCCGCTTCACGCCCGCTACCACTTTGACGTAGGCAACGTAGCGGCGGATGACCTGCTCGAGACTGCCGCTCTTCTCGCCGGCGAGCAGCGACGCGGTGTACACGCCAGGGAACAGCGATCCGTGCGCCTCGAACGCCTCGGACAGCGAGTTGCCCGCCCGCACCCGTTCGTGCACATCGTCGAGAATCGACTTGAACAGCGGGTTCGTCACGCGGCGGCGCAGAATGTCGAGCGACTGGACCAGCGGCATGCCCGCCTTGAGCAGCGTCGCCAGCTCCTGGTTGAACACCACGAATTCCCGAGTCGATACCCGTGCCCGGGTCGGAAGGGTCAGCGAGCCCAGTCCCAGCCGGCCAGCCCGCCGGATGCCCAGTACGAAGAGGCCCTTTTCCTCGAATTCGCGCCGCAGCCGCGCTTCGCTGTCGGCGGCATATACGCCTTCGATCACCTCGCCGCTCGGTGTCCCGAGCCTGCAGCGGTACTCCATCCTGGCTCTTCAGCCCGCGCGCCCTTCGGCGCAAGCTCTTGTCTGTGTGGACATTATCGGCCGATTGATCGATGAATTATATATCAGCCGCGCTCCTTGCGGTCGCGCGGCTTCACTTAGGTTAGACAGGAAAACGGGTCCGACGGCTGGGACGGCCGGTCGCTGCCAGTCGGGCGGCTGCGAGCGAGCGCCGCGAGCGGCCGCCTTCGCGCCGCAGGCGCTTCGGCGAGCCTCGTCGGAGCCTTGGCGGAGACGTGAGCGGGGCTATCGGGCCCCGCGAGCGAGCGTGGAGGGGGTTCCAGGGGA
>DATIEW010000854.1:0-2369 GCA_035455585.1 Vicinamibacterales bacterium
GAGATCAGGAGATCAGGAGATCAGGAGATCAGGAGACCAGGAGATCGGGAGACCAGGAGATCAGGAGATTCGGAGATTAGATCAAGACTCACTTGTGTTGAGTAGTTCTGAGAGCGTGTGAATGAATCGCCGAATGCTGGAACTTGCAGCGCGCGCGAGCGCCCGCGTCCGCCAAGGCCACGGTGGGTCCGCCATGGCTTCAGCGAAGGCGGAAGCGTGTAATGGGTCGGCCGCCTTCGCGCCGTGGGCGCTTCGGCGAGCCTCGCCGGAGCTTTAGCGGAGGCGGGGGACGAAGTCCCCAGGTAGAAGATGAGCTCGGGAGCCAGGAGTAGGATTGGGTGAGTGGCATGAATGGGCGCGTAGTTCTGCTCGCGGGACTATTGGCGCTGGCTGCCGAAGGTGGGCAGGCGCCGGTGTACGACCTCGTCCTGGTCGGGGGACGTGTGGTTGACGGGTCGGGTGCGCCCGCGCGGCGAGCGGATGTCGCCATCAACGGCGGCCGGATCGCGCGGGTCGGCATCGTGCCGGCGGCCGACGCGCGGGACCGCATCGACGCCACGGGCCTTGTGATCGCGCCGGGCTTCGTCGACGTGCATACCCACGCGGACGACCTGGCCGAGAACCCAGAAGCCGGGAACTTCGTGCGGATGGGCGTGACGACGATCGTGGCGGGCAACTGCGGGAGCTCGGCGCTCGACGTCGGCGAGGCACTGACGAGAATCAGGCAGGTTGGCGCATCGGTGAACTTTGCGACGCTCATCGGCCACAACACCGTGCGGCGCGAGGTCATGGGCACCGAGAGCCGGACGCCGACGATTCGCGAGCTGGACAGGATGAAATCGCTCGTCTGGCGCGCGATGACCGATGGGGCCGTCGGCTTCTCGACGGGCCTGCAGTACGTGCCTGGCACGTACGCCCGCACGCTCGAGATCATCGAGCTGGCGCGCGTGGCCGGCAACGCCGGCGGGCTCTACGCCTCGCACATGCGCAACGAGGGCACCGCGCTCGAGGAGTCCGTCCGCGAAACGATCCGCATCGGGGAGGCGGCGGGCTGCCGCGTGCAGATCTCGCACCTCAAGGTCGACAGCCCGAACCGGTGGGGAGCGAGCGTCCAGGCGCTCGACATCATCGACTCGGCTCGGGCGCGCGGCACGCAGGTGCAGGCCGATCAGTATGCATATACGGCCGCCAGCTCCACGCTCGGCATCCGCTTTCCGTCGTGGGCCCTCGAGGGGGGCCAGGAGAAGATCGCGGAACGCCTGAAGGATGGGCCGACGTGGAACCGGATCAAGGACGCCATGCGGGCGCTGCTCGCCGAACGGGGGCTCGCCGACCTGTCGTTCGCGGTGGTGGCGTCACATCGCGCCGATCCCTCGCTCAACGGCCTGTCGATGAAGCAGGTGGCCGCGAAGCTGAAGGGGGCGGAGACCGCCGACGCGCAGTTCGAGGCCGCGCGCGACATGATGCTCGCCGGCGGCGCCTCGATGGTCTACCACTTCATGTCGGACGACGATGTGCACCGGATCATGAGGCACCCGCAGGTCGCCTTTGCCTCCGACAGTTCGGTGCTGACGCCCGGCCGCGGCGTGCCGCACCCCCGCGGCTATGGCAACAACGCGCGCGTGCTCGCCGAGTACGTTCGCGTGCGCAAGGTAATCCCGCTCGAGGAGGCCGTCCGCAAGATGACGTCGGTGCCGGCCGGCCACTTCAGGTTTGCAGGCCGGGGGCTCGTCAAGGAGGGCTACGCGGCCGATCTGGTGCTGTTCGATCCCGCAACGGTGGCCGACGCGGCCACCTTCGATCGGCCGCACGCCTTCCCCGTCGGGATCCCCCACGTCCTCGTCAACGGCGTGTTCGTCGTGCGCAACGGCGAGCATACCGGCGCGCGGCCGGGCGAGGTTCTCAGGCAGCCGGCGTTGCAGGGGCGGTGACGTGCTTCGTAGTTGCGAGTTATGAGTTGTGAGTTCGTAGCTTCCGCCTTCAGTCGGAAGCTGCGAGTCGAGGTCTGCGCATCCAGCGTTCAACGGACCAGAACTCAGAACTCAAGCCTCACCACTCAGGACTGCCAGTGCGCCATCAGTCCTCGAGAAGCGCCAGATAGAGCGCCACGGGCGCGAGCACGAACAGCGCGGCCACGATACCCGCGGCCCACCATCCCCTGGCCAGCAGCGCCGCGTCCGGGAAACTCACCCTGGGGATCTCGAAGGAGATGGCGCCCAGCATCGACGCCGCCGAAACGCCGATCCAGGAGAAGGCCGCACCGAAGAGCGTGACCGCGAGCACCAGGGCGGCGACTCCGGCAACGCTCTGTGCCACTCCGAGCGGCCGCGCCGCGCTCCGCGCGGCCTCCTGACGCGCGCGCATCTGTG
>DATIEW010000855.1:0-9487 GCA_035455585.1 Vicinamibacterales bacterium
TGCCAGTGTGATCCTGCGGCGCGACGAACCCGGCGCGGGATGCAATTTCCGCCCGCCGCGAGCGGAACGCGTTCGCAACGCGGTCGAGCTCGCCGGCCATCCGCTCCACGGGGACGTAAGTCCCGCCGCCCACGATCTCCCCGGCCGCCGTGAGGAAGGCCGTCGTCGGCAGCCCGCCGAGGCTGTAGCGCTCGCTGATGTCGGGCCTTCTGTCGGCATCCACGCGTACCGGCACGAACCTGTCGTTGACGAGCTCGACGACGGAAGGGTCGGCGTAGCTCGTGCGGTCCATCTCGAGGCACCAGTGGCACCACGATGCGGTGATCGACAGCAGGACGGGTCTCTGCTCCGCGGTCGCGCGCTCGAAAGCCTCGGCGCTCCACGGCAGCCAGGTGATGGCCGGCATAGGCAGGATCTCTCGATCCTCCGGTCAATTATAATGACCGGATGCTCGCGCTCCGGTACGCGTCGCTGTTGGCGCTGTCGATCTGGGTTGGCGGGCTGGTGGCGCTCGGGGCCATCGCCGCGCCGGCTATCTTCGAGGTGATCGGCGCGCGCGGGGTCGGCGACGGCCGGATGTTGTCGGGAGCCGTCTTCGGCGAGGTGCTGCGGCGGTTCCACCTCCTCAGCTACGGTTGCGGGGCGCTCGTCCTCGCGACGCTGACGGCGCGCGCGATCCTCGGCCCGCGGCCCCGGCGATTCGCCATCCGCACGGGCATCGCCATCGTCATGCTCGCCGTCGCGCTGTACTCGGGAATCGTCGTGTCGGGCCGCATCGAAACGCTGCGCACGGAGATCGGCGTGGCTCCGTCGAGCCTGCCGGAAACCGATCCGCGGCGCGCCGAGTTCGGCCGGCTGCACCGCTGGTCGACGGCGCTGCAGATCGTGCCGCTCGCGGGCGGGCTCCTGCTGATGCTGTGGGAGCTGCGCGACTGAACAGGACGAGCGCGCGCGTGTCAACACCCAATCGCCACCTCCCAACTCCCAAGGCACTCACAGGCGTGTCTTCCGGGAAGCCAGGGAATTGGGGATTGGAGGTTGGGAGTTGGGAAGTTGGGAGTCTCCTGTGAAGACACACGAACTGACGTTCGACAAGGTGCGGGCGGCTGTGGAAGCCGCGCCGGACGCCGCGCAGGCGCTCGACGCGGCCGTCCGGCTGCTCGAGGCGGACGTGCCGGACTACACCTGGGTCGGCATCTACCTGCTGCACGGCAACGAACTCGTGCTCGGTCCGTTCGTGGGGAAGCCGTCCCCCCACACGCGGATCCCGCTCGGCCGGGGAGTCTGCGGCGCGGCAGCCGCCGAGAAGGCCACGATCATCGTCGACGACGTCACCAGGGACACGCGGTATCTGGCGTGCAGCGCTGAGACCAAATCCGAGATCGTCGTCCCGATCATGCTCGGCGGCGACGTCCTCGGCGAGATCGACATCGACAGCGATCGCGCAGCCGCCTTCGGCTCGGTTGATCGCGAGCTGCTCGAGCAGGTGGCCGCCGTCCTCGCGCCGCTCCTGCGTCCAGCGTGAGATGCCGCAATCGACTCGTGGCTTCCCTCTTCAGCCCGAAGATCCCAGGCGCACTGCGGCTTCCGCCTGAAGGCGGAAGCTACGTGTCGAGACAGTCATCGGCATCATTCAGCATTCGGCATTCGGCACTTCATGATCATCACGTTGATCCCCGGTGACGGTATCGGCCCCGAGGTGACCGGGTCTGTCGTCCGCATCTTCAGGATGGCCGGTCTCGACCTCGAGTGGGAGCGGCACGACGCGGGCGTGATCGCGTTCGAGCGCTTCGGCCAGCCGCTCCCGCCGGATCTGCTCGAGTCGATCCGGCGCAACAGGGTCGCGCTCAAAGGCCCCGTGACGACGCCGATCGCGGAGGGGTTCACGAGCGTGAACGTGGGAATGCGAAAGGCGCTGGATCTGTACGCCAACGTGCGGCCGGTCCGGAACATCCCGGGCGTCGAGAGCCGCTTCCAGAACGTGGACCTCGCAATCGTCCGGGAGAACACGGAAGATCTGTATTCCGGGCTCGAGCACGAGGTCGTGCCGGGCGTCGTCGAGAGCCTGAAGATCATCACCGAGCGGGCGTCCACCAGGATCGCGCGGTTCGCCTTCGAGTACGCGCGCGCGGCGGGCCGGACACGCCTGACGGCAATCCACAAGGCGAACATCATGAAGCTCGGCGACGGGCTGTTCCTCGAGAGCACCCGCGCAGTCTCAAGGGACTTTCCCGACATCGCCTACGACGAGCGGATCGTCGACGCCGTCTGCATGCACCTCGTCATGCGCCCGGAGAAGTTCGACGTGCTGCTCCTGCCGAACCTCTACGGCGACATCGTGTCGGATCTGTGCGCGGGTCTCGTCGGCGGCCTCGGCGTCGTTCCCGGCGCGAACATCGGAGTCGACTGCGCGGTGTTCGAGGCCGTGCATGGAACCGCGCCCGACATCGCGGGCCAGAACCTCGCGAACCCGACGGCGCTGCTGCTCTCGGCGCTGCTGATGCTGGACCACCTGCGCCTCCATGACGCGAGCCGCAGGATCCGGTCTGCGCTCGAGGGCGTGCTCTCCGAGGGACGAGTGCGCACCAAAGACCTCGGCGGCACGGCCTCGACGACGGAGTTCACCGATGCCATCTGCGCGAATCTGGATAAGGGATAAGGACAAGGGATAAGGAGAAGTACGATATAGTCGCGCCGTGATGCTCGACGACATCACCCAGGCCGTGCTCGCGCGCGAGGACGTGGCGCGCTATCTGCGGGGCGGCCACGGGCAGTCGGAGCTGGAGGCGCGCGAGCGGATTCACGCCTATCTCGACGAGCTGCGGACGACGCAGCGGTATCCGATCTATCGCGCGCTGAAGCACCCGCTCTACCCGATCCTCAGGAAGATCGAGCGGATCGAGGAACGGGTCCGCATCGCGCAGGAGGCTGCGCGGGCCGGCCGGGTGATCTACATCTCCAACCACAAGAGCCACCTGGATTACCTCGTCGAGCCGCTCGTGCTCGACGACAACGGCGTCCGGCCGCCGGTGATGGCCGCGGGGATCAACCTGTTCGGCGGTCCGCTCGGCCTGCTCCACCGGCATGTGACCGGCGCGATCCCGATCCGGCGCAACACGAAGGACCCGGCGTACCTCGTCACGCTGAAGGCGTACGTCGCCGAGCTGCTCAGCCGCCACGACCTCTTCTTCTACATCGAGGGCGGCCGCAGCTACACGGGGGAGTTGAAACCGCCGAAGACCGGGCTGCTGCACGCCGCGATGCAGGCGCGGCGGCCGGACGCGTCGATCGTGCCCGTGGCGGTGGCCTACGACGTCGTGCTCGAAGATCACATCCTCGCGCACCAGGGAGCCAAGCGGCGGCAGCGGCCGTTCGCCCGCGAGGTGGCCGAGATGGTCCGCTACGCGGTCGGATATCAGTCCCGCGCCTTCGTCACCTTCGGCGCGCCGATCAAGCTCGGCGGCTACGACCCCGAGGTGAGGCGCGACGTGATGGACCTGGCGCATCATGTCCGCGACACGATCGGGAGCCTCTGCAAGGTGCTGCCGACCGCGATCGTCGCCGCCGCGATGCGGCCGTCGATCACCAGGCGCGAGCTGGAAGTGCGCGCCAGCGCGCTCGTCGAAACCCTGCGTGCTTCCGGCGCCAACATGGGCGTCGCCTCCGGTGAACAGGCAGTCGAAGCGGCGGCCGGACCATTGACCGCGCGCAACATCATCTACGTCGAGCGCGGCGGCCGCTTTCGCGTGCGCGAACGGACCGTCCTCCGCTACTACGCGCGGACGATTCAGCATCTCTTCACCGGCCCGCAGCGCGTCCCCCGAACCCACTGATGCTCGATCGCCTCTCCAAGGCAGCCTTCCATTCCCTCGCGCGCAGCCAGAGCCTGAAGCACATCGCATCGCGGTACGGCATGCGCCGCCCCGAAAGCTTCGCCCGCCGCTTCATCGCCGGCGAGACAGTCGAGGAAGCCATCGCCGCGGCGCGGGCCGTTGAAGCGGCCGGCCTGACCCACTCGCTCGACTACCTGGGGGAGAGCGTGGCGTCGTTCGCCAAAGCAGACCAGGCGGCCAAGGCCTACATCGGGATCATGGAGCGTGTAGCGGCCGCCGGCATCGGCCGGAACCTCTCGGTCAAGCTCACGCAGCTCGGCCTGACCATCGACCGCGCAACCTGCGTCGACAACCTCCGCCGCATCCTCGACCCGGCCGCCCGCGACGGCTTCTTCGTCCGCATCGACATGGAGGACTCCCCCTACACGCAGGTGACGCTGGACATCTTCGAAACCCTCTGGCAGCAGGGGTATCGCAACGCCGGCGTGGTACTGCAGTCCTGCCTGCGCCGCAGCGCTTCGGACGCCCGGCGCATGAACGCGATCGGCGCGAGGGTGCGGCTGGTGAAGGGGGCCTACAAGGAGCCGCGCAGTCTCGCCTACCAGGCCAAGGCTGACGTGGACGCGGCGTTCGTGGAGATCATGCAGATGCTGCTGACCGAGGGTACCTCCCCCGGCATTGCGACGCACGACCCGCCGATGATCGCCGCCACGCGCGAGTTCGCCACCTCGAAAGGCGTCGGGGCCGACCGCTTCGAGTTTCAGATGCTCTACGGAATCCGGCGCGATCTGCAGTCAGCGCTGACAACCGCCGGATACTCCGTCAGGGTATACATTCCGTTCGGACGCGAGTGGTTCCCCTACTTCATGCGGCGGCTCGGGGAACGGCCGGCAAATTTCGGATTCGTGATGCGGAGCCTGCTCCGCGAACGCTGATCGACCCCGGGCTGTGTATCAATGGGCAACTACAGTGAACAGGCGTTGATCTGTCACTAGACAAGTCCGGCGCTCCCGCACACTGCCCGAACTGCCTAAGCCTCTGGACCCGCTGGAGATACGCGGAATCGCTCGCGGTGGCATATCTCTTGGTTGTTCCTTGCGCCAGCTACTACACCCCTGAAACGGCCGGCCGGGAGGCAGCGTCGTAGTTCAGTAGGGTACCGGGAGGAACCTACCAATGGTCACCAACTATCCCCAGCAACTCACGGCGGGCACAGCAGGCACCTCTGCTGTACCGGTGGGCGCGACGGGCATTGCCCGGCTCATGGGCCGCCTCGGGCAGGTGCTGTGTGGACTGCGCGGCCACGATTCAGTCCTTCACGTCGCGGGCAGCCGCATGATGATGCGGTGTACGTCCTGTGGCTACGACACGCCGGGTTGGGACGTCAACGGGCGGGCGCCGCGGCGCCGCTTCGAGGGGGACTCCCGGCGCCATTCGATCGCGAAGCCGAGACTCGTCCTCAAGAAATCGGCCTGAGGCTCAATCAACTTCCAACTCCCAAAACCCAACTCCCAATGCAGTGCCTGACCGCACCTGATTGGAAGTTGGGCGTTGGAAGTTGGGCGTTTTCACGTGGCACACCACGCTTCCGCGAGCCGGACGAGCACATCGCGGCAGGCCATCACGTCCGCGATCCTCACGTATTCCTCCGCGCTGTGCAGTCCGGCGCCGCCAGGGCCGAAGAGGACGGACGGGATCCCCGCGCCCGCGAGGATGGCGGCGTCGGTCCAGAAGCTCATGCCGACACTCGTTGAGTCCGTGCCGGCCGCGGCCGCGGAGGCGGCAAGCGTTCTGGGAAGCTCGTGTCCGGCCGGCAGCTCGTACGGCGGTCGCGAGAAGCTGAGAACTGCCGACGCGTCGAACTCCGGATCCGCCGCGCGCAGCCCGTCGAGAATGGTCTGGACTTCGAAGAGGGCGTCGCGTTCGCTTTCGCCCGCCACGGTCCGCCGCTCCATCTCGAGGTCGCACCGATCCGGATAGCTGCTCAGCTCCCGGCCGCCGCTGATGATCGACGCGTGAAGCGAGGCGGTGCCCATGACCGGATGCGGCGGTCTCGCCTGAAGTTCGCGATCCAGGCTCTCGAGCTGCTGGAGAACCCGTCCCATCCTGATGATCGCGTCCCGGCCATCCCGCGGGCGGCTGCCGTGCGCCGCGACGCCGCGCGTCTGGACCTTCACCCACGCGAAGCCCTTGTGGCCTATGCCAATCTGCAGATCGGTGGGTTCGGTGACGACGGCCGCGTCGGCGCGCCAGGTCCGCACCAGCGCATCCGCGCCGAGGCTCGCGTACTCCTCGTCGACGACGGCCGCCACGAGCAGCCGGCCGCGGCCGAAGCCGCGTTCCGCGAGCACGCGCGTCGCGTCGATCATCGCCGCGAGGCCTCCCTTCATGTCCTGCGCGCCACGCCCGTAGAGGCGCCCCTCGTCTTCACGCGGATCGAACGGGCGAGTCATCCCCTCCACGCCGACGGTGTCGATGTGGCCGCAGAACATCAGCGAGCGTCCGCCTGCGCGACCGTCGAGCACGCCGACGACGTTCGGCCTGCCGGGCGCGGCGTCCTGCACCTCGACGTCGAGGCCGAGGCGGCGCATGTGGTCCGCAATCGCCCCCGCCGCGGCCGCCTCGCCTGCGGCACCGGGCACCAGCGATGGATTGACGGAATCAATCGCGACGAGATCGCGCAGCAGCCGGATGCACCGGTCCATGGAGGTTCAATCGTATCTGGTCAGGCTGGGTATCCCCGTGACTCAGGTAGGCACAACATGTTGTGGTCCGCTGAGTCAAGTGGATACCCAGCCTGGTCAGAGGCCCGCCGGAGCGCATCGGCTACAGTTGTATCATGCGGCAATGCAGTTGACCGGACGCGTGGCGGCGATCACCGGCGCCTCGTCCGGGATCGGACTCGCCTGCGCCGACGGGCTCGCGCGTGAAGGAGTCGCCGTCGTGCTCGGCGCGCGGCGTGCCGACCGGCTCCAGGCTGCCGTGGAGCGCATTCGAGCCTCGGGTGGAGCGGCCGAGGCCGTCACGACGGACGTGACCGTCGCTGCCGACGTCGAAGCGCTGGTGCAGAAGGCGGTGAGCGGGTTCGGACGGCTCGACATCATGATCTGCAACGCCGGGTTCGGCTACTACGGCACCGTCGAGGAGACGCCGCCCGACGTCATGCGGCGCATGCTCGACGTGAACTTCATGGGAACGTTCTACGGCGCGCGCGCGGCGCTTCCGATCTTCCGGCGCCAGGGCCACGGACACCTTCTGCTGATCTCCTCGATCACCGGGCGTCGCGGCATAGGGTTCATGAGCGGGTACGCCGCGACGAAGGCGGCCCAGACGGGCTTCGCCGAATCGCTGCGCGCCGAGTTCGCCGGCACCGGCATCCACGTCAGCGTCGTGTTCCCGGTGTCGACGCCGACGGAGTTCCGCGAGGTGATCGAGCGCGACTACGGCTACACCGTCTCCAGCCTCGGGCCCGTCCAGCCCGTCGCCGAAGTGGCGGACGCCGTCGTCCGGTGCGTCCGCCGGCCGCGGCCGGAAGTGTATCCGTACCGGAGATCGCGTGTGCTGGCCGTGCTGAACGCCTTCGCGCCGGGATTCACGGACGGCTTCGTGCGCAGGTTCGAGCGCCGGCGTACGGTGCAGGCTAAGGGCTGACTTCGCTTGTCAACTCCCAAAGCCCAACGGCCAACTCCCAACAGGGCTTCCTCTGCGGTCAGACGGGTTGGCAGTTCAGGTTGGCGGTTGGAGCTTGATGAATCAAGTGAAACTGGGTAGCGCCTGGCGTCCGTCGCGAACACCATCCGTACTCGCCGCGGCAGCGAGCGCAGCGAGGGTATGAGCGGAGACCGTTTTCCCGGCTCGCGGAAGCGGGCTGCCGGACGCCCAGTACCGGGGTCCGCTGACCACAACATGTTGGGCCTACCTGAGTCAAGCGGAGACCCAGCCAGCTGAATTCCGGGCGCCCACCCAGATGACACAGGAATCGGACATCAATCTCGCTGCGGCCACGCGAATCGCCGGACGAGTGCGCGGGCTCGGCGGTCGGGCGCTGGTCGTCGGCGGGTGGGTACGCGACCGCCTGCTCGGCATCTCCTCCAAGGACATCGACCTGGAGGTGTTCGGCATCCCTTCCGCCCACCTGCGGACGCTGCTCGAGGAGTTCGGCCCCGTCAACGCGGTCGGCGAGAGCTTCACCGTCTACAAGGTCGGAGAGATCGACGTCGCGCTGCCGAGGCGCGACTCCAAGAGGGGCCGCGGGCATCGCGGGTTCGAAGTGACCGGCGATCCGGCGATGACGCTCGACGAGGCGGCGCGGCGCCGCGACTTCACGGTCAATGCGATTGCGTGGGACCTGCTGACCGGCGAATACCTGGACCCCGCTGGCGGCCGCGCGGATCTCCTCGAGCGGCATACGCTCCGGGCGGTCGATCCCTCTACGTTCGGTGACGACAGCCTGCGCGTCCTGCGCGGACTCCAGCTCGCCGCGCGGTTCCAGCTGACCATGGATCCCGGGACGAAGAACCTCTGCCGCCGGATCCCCCTCGACGACCTGCCGGCGGAGCGCATCTGGGGAGAGGTCGAGAAGCTCCTCCTGCTTGCCGAGCAGCCCTCGATCGGCTTCGAGCTGGCGCTCGAGCTGGGCGTCATCGATCGGCTGTTCCCGGAGCTGAAGGCACTGGTCGGCTGCCAGCAGGAGCCGGAGTGGCATCCCGAGGGCGACGTCTGGGTACACACGCTGATGGTGATCGATCAGGCGCGGACGCGCATCCACGATCTCGATCGGCCGCGGCAGATCGCCGTCATGCTCGGAGCGGTCTGCCACGACCTGGGCAAGCCGGTCACGGCGGCGGTGATCGACGGGCGCATCCGGACGATCAATCACGAGCAGGCGGGCGTCGCGCCGGCGACGTCGCTCCTCGATCGCTTGAACCTCCACACCATTTCCGGGTTCGACGTGCGGCGGCAGGTGCTCGGCCTCGTAGCCACGCACCTGACGCCGAACGCCTTTCACAAGTCGAAGGCGCCGGTCGGCGACGGCGCCTTCCGACGGCTGGCGCAGAAGGTCGACCTCGAGCTGCTGGCGCGGGTGGCGAAGTCCGACTGCCTCGGGCGCACGGGCGAGTTCGACTGTTCGGGGATCGACCGGTTCCTCGAACGCGCGCGCGCGCTCGGCGTCGAGCACGCGCCGCCCCGGCCGATCCTCATGGGCCGGCACCTGCTGGAGCTGGGCGTTCCGCCCGGGCCCCGCATGGGCGAAATCCTGAGGGAAGTGTACGGGCGGCAACTCGACGGACGCGTGACGACGATCGAGGAGGGAATCGACGCGGCGCGGGAGATCCTGGCGTCCGGGAAGACGCCGTAGCGCGTCAACGCCCAACTCCCAACTCCAAAGAACGTCCAACTCTCAACTCCCAAGCTGTGCCTGTCCGGAGGCCAGTTGGAGATTGGCAGTGGGGAGTTCTTGGGAGTTGGGAGTTGGCAATAGGGAGTTGACATCTTCCACTCTTCAGCATTCTGCTGTTTCTCGATGAACCAGCCATGGACTCTCCTGCTGACCCTCGCCCTGCTCTTCCTGGCGATCGACTCAAGTACCTGCCTCGCTCAGGACCCACAACGGCAACCCGTAGGCCCGTTCGCCGCTGACGTCCGGCTGGCCC
>DATIEW010000856.1:0-3193 GCA_035455585.1 Vicinamibacterales bacterium
CCCTTATCCCTTATTCCTTATTCCTTATTCCATGTGCGACCACCGTCAGCCGTCCGGAACGTGCGGCCGTCGGCCGTCCGCACGGTGGCCGAGCGGGCATCGGTGGCGTTGACGGCCGTCAGATCGACGCGCTCGGGAATCGGGACCGATTGCCACGTTGTCGCATCGGTCGTCAGGAGAACGGCGCCGCCGCGGCCGACGATCCAGCAGACGCTCACCGAAGGTGAGCTGCCCGCCAGCAGCACCAGATCGGGGGGCACGGTCTGTTCAGTCCACGTCTTCCCTGCGTCGGTCGAGTGCTCGACGCGACGGCCGGCCGCGAAGCGCCAGCGGCTGGACGAATCGACGGAGGAGATGACCACGACGATCGCGCTGTCGAAACGGAGAGCGGAGACGGGTTCGGCCTCGGCGCGTTCGCCCCGTCCGGCGGCGCGCGCCTGCAATGACGGCGGGGGGGTCGGCGGAGGGGCCGGCGGCAGTTCAGCCGGCACACCGGGTGGGATGATGGCACGCGGCGCCGCTACCGCCCCGACCGGAGTGGACTCCGGCTTCGCCGCCATCCCTTCCAGCTTCGTCGCCGCGCCTTGCGCCTTCGCCTGTGTATCGGCCGTGACCGTGACCAACCGGTCACGCTCCTGACCAACGGCCTGCTGACGTCGCTCACCGGGAGTCGGCTGGCTGGTCCCCTCGGCCTTGTTCGTGGCCTCAGTTCGACTGAGCCGTTCATCGGCCCGCGCGTCGGAGCCGAGCGACGAAGCGGCCTCGCGCGCCGGTTCGGGAGGCCGGACGGCGTCGACCTGCCGCGCCGCGGGCTGCTCGAGCGTGACGGTATCGGATGGCGCAGCGGGCTCGGAGCCCGGGCGCACGGCGAGCCACAGCGACGCGGCGAGCGCGCCGCCCGCAAGGGGCACGAGCCACCGCAGCGAGTCGCGAAATCCTCTACGTCCCGCGCCGGCCTCGGCAGGGCCCGCTGCGCCATCGGCGCTCCGTACCATCGCTGCCAGCGTGGCCTGGCACCGCGCACACCGGGACGCGTGAGCCTCCGCCGCCTGGCGCCTGACGGCGTCGAGCTCACCATCCGCCCAGGCCGCGAGCACTTCCGCGTCGAGACAGGCGCCCGGGGTCGGCTCGACCGGGAGGCCTTCCCGAAGCAGCCGCTCGACCGCGGCGTCGCGATTGCGATCGTGGGTCATCGATGGTCCACCCGCCCTCTCATATTGAACGTTCCGGGCCGGCCGGCTTGCACGCGGCACTGCCGAGCAGGGCACGAAGGTCGAGCGGCCCCGCATCGGCGGTGACCGCCGCAAAGCAGCGAGCCACCTCGTCTGCATCGAGTCCGGACTCGGTCCCGAGCTGGTGCTCGACGTCTTTCCGGATCGCCGCGCGCGCCTTCGCCAGCTGCCGCGAAACGGTGGCTTCGTGCTCGTGCAGCACCCGGCCCACCTCGGCAAGCGTCAGCTCGCGCTGGTAGTACATCGCCAGCCTCAGCCGGTCGCGGTCCGCCAGACGCGCCACGGCGCGCGCGAGCGCGTTGCTCATCAGCGCAAGGTAGCGCGTCCTGTCCGGATCGGGAGCTGAATCCGCCGCCGGCGGGTCGTCGTCCGGCAGCGCTTCCAGGCGGCGCGCCGACCGGATCCGATCCACGTGCCGCTGCGAGAGCACGGCGCGAAGCCAGGTGGCCAGGCTGCTGCGACCGTGGAAGTAGCGGAGGAGCGACCGCCGCTCTCCATTCCGCTCGTCGAGCCCGAACAGCTCGCCGTACAGGGAATCGGCGATCTCTCTCGCCCCTCCGGACGGATCGAGCGCGTCGGCGGCCCGGTACAGCGCGGGCCGGTACTGGAGCACGAAATGATCCCAGGCCTCGCTGCACCCCTCTGCGCACGCGCACGCGAGCGCCAGGTCCTCGAGGTGCAGCGCGTTCAGATACCGCTCAGCGTCCTTCGCCGAAGCGTTGCCGCCGGCGTGTGCGCGAACGACGCTGGCTGAGAGCGCCGCCTCGAAGCGTTCGATCGGAACGCCCCACCGCGCGGCGTTCCCCCGTTCGAACAGCCGTTTGACCAGCCGCGGGTCGAGAGCCGGGCGGGGTGAGGGCGCATCGGGCACGAGCTGCGACAATTGTACCCGGCCGCGAACTCGCAAGCGGCCGGAGTCAACTCCCAACTTCCAATTCCCAACCCCCAAGCTTTCCGCACGTTGGAGAATTGGGATTTGGGAGTTGGGAGTTGGGAGTTGGGAGCGTTCAGACGCCGGGCGGGCGTTCGAGCGATCCGCGGTCCCACCCGCCGAGGCTGGCGGCCGCTTCGTAGGCGGACTGGAAGAAATCGAGCAGCGCGGCGTCCGGGTCCGGTGCCTCGCGCACGGCGTCGTAGGGAAGGATGAACTCCCGCATCCCGGAAAGGTAGAACGCGCCCGCCGGCCGTACCGGCGCTGACGCGAAGCCTTCCGGTTCGGGATACGCGTAAGCGTAATACGCGGGATAGTCGACGGCGCCCCCTCCCGCCCAGAACCCGCAGCTGCTGACCTCGTGCGAGTAGGCATCGCGCGTGACGCGATCCGGCAGGTTCGGGATCCCGCCCGGATGCTCCGGCGCGCGGCGGCCCGAGAAGCGGGTCACGGCCAGATCGAGCGCGCCCCAGAACAGGTGCACCGGGCTGCACTTGCCGATGTACCGCGCGCGGAACGCCGTCATGACCCGCTCCGACTGCACCAGGACTCGCCAGAAGCGCGTGACCGAGGCAGGATCGTACGACTTGTGCACTTCGTCCTTCGCGAAGGGAATCGCGTCGGCGACCTCGTTCGGCGACCCGTGAATGACGGTTTCGAGACCGAGCGGCCGCAGTTCCCCCATCAGGCGCTCGTAGAAAGCGGCCACCGTCCGAGGCTCGAGCGGAATCCGCGCCGTCCCTCCATCGCTCGCCTGCACGATGAGCTGGTGATCGATGAAGTCGAAATCGATCTGAAAGCTGCGGAGCCCGTGCGGAATGGGCGAACTGGTCACCCCGCGCGACGTCACGTAGAACGTCGCGTGCCACGAATGATTGAGCCATGGCGTCCGCGCGAGCCGCACCTTGCCCGCAATCTGCAGCCACATGTGCAGCGTTGCGAGCGTGTCGCTCCATGCCGCAAGCGGAAGCGCCGGCCACGCAGCGTCACGGGTCATCACAGCAGTCATGTCTTCCTCCTGACGGGGGGG
>DATIEW010000857.1:0-2437 GCA_035455585.1 Vicinamibacterales bacterium
CGCACCCCAAAGATGGGCAACGCCTGCTCGGCCTGAAAGAACTCGGTGAAACCGGCGCCTTCGCGGCTGTACGACACCGAGGGATTCGGGTACGCGAGTCGAGCGAGGTGCTCACGCCGCGTGACCTCCGCTTCGGCTCTGATCGCCCGCGCTTGGGGCCCGTCGCGCACGACCAGCTCCACCACTTCGCGCTCGGTTCGGTCCTGTGCCGTAGCCGGCGACGGCACGCCCAGGACCAACACGGCGATCCAGGCACACACCCGGGCTCGGGTCGGCATAAATGGGTCCTCGATTGTTCGAACTCACAGACGACCGGCGGCGCGCCGGTCAGGTGATCAGGCGTGGGGCGTCAGAGGCGGGGCACGCGGCGAGGCTTGCGAGCGAGGCGGTGGACCGTGGACCCGGACGTCCAAACAGCCGGCCTGCTGGCACCTCCGAAGATCGATCGTCGGGAGTGCGGGCACGCGGAATTCGGCGACGACGGCCGTCCCCTGCGGAACCGCCGCGCACAGGAACGCGATCGGGACCGTGTGTCTCGCCGGATCGCACCCCTCGACACGAGTGACGCCGTCATCACGATGCGCTGCCGCCAGGTGGTGCTCGTGCGCGGCCGGCCCGTGGTGATGCTCGGGATGATCGTGATCCGTGTAGGCGTGCGTGTGCAGCGATGACCCAGTGCCAGAGGTCGCAATCAGCGCCGGAACGAGCAGCAGCGGCAGGACACGACGCACAACGATGAGTCTACGGGACGAGCCGGATGGAGGTCAAAAACCTGCCAGAGCCGCGCGGAACTCGCTTTCGAGGAGCGGATACTCTTCCACACCGACCGAGACGCGGATGGTGCCCTCGCGGATGCCAAGCGCGTCGCGAGCCTCCGGGGTCAGGCCGCGATGCGAGGTCACCGCCGGATGGCTGACGATCGTCGACACGTCCCCGAGTGTGGGCGCGAACGGGATCGACTCGAGCGCCCGCATGAAGCGGTTCACCGCGTCGCGCCCGCCGTCCAACTCGAAGGTGACCATGTTGCCGAACTGATCGCCGAACAGCCGCCGGGCGACGGCATGGTCCGGATGGTCGGCGCGGCCGGGATAGAACACCCGACGGACGACCGGCTGGCCGGCGAGAAGGTCCGCCAGAGCCGCCGCATTGGCACTGGCACGACGGATGCGTATTTCCAGCGTGTTCATCCCGCGCTCCGCGAGCCAGCAATCGAACGGGCTGCCGTTGAGCCCCCACGTCACGATGGTGTCGCGAATGGGTACGGCCAGCGCGCTGGAGCTGCACACCACGCCGAGCGTGACGTCGCTATGCCCCGCAAGCATCTTCGTGATGCTGTGAAAGACGACGTGCGCGCCGAGCGAGAGCGGGCGCAACGCGAGCGGCGTCGGAAAGGTGTTGTCGACGACCAGCAGCACGCCGCGCGACCGCGCCATCGCGCCGAGCGCCGCGATATCTGCCACGCGCAACAGGGGATTCGACACGACCTCCACCAGGAGCAGCCGCGTGTCGGGACGAATCGCGGCCTCGACCTGCGCGGCGTCCGACACGTCCACGACGTCCGTCGAGAAGCCCAATCGCGGCAGCTCCTGGCTGACCAGCCGCAGCGTGCGGCCGTAGAGCTGGCTGCCGGCCACGAGATGGTCTCCCGCCTCGAGCAGTCCGAGCACGATCGCCGCCACCGCCGACATGCCGGACGAGGTGACGAGGCCGCTTTCCGCGCCTTCGAGCGCAGCGATCTTGGCCGCCAGCTGTTCCGCGTTCGGGCTTCCCTCCCGCGCGTACGTGAAACCCCGCTCCCGGCCCTCGTAGATGCCGTTCATCTGGTCCGCGTCGCGCGCCACAAACACGGCGCTCGGGACGATCGGCGGCACGAGCGGCGACGTCGCCGACGCCGGAAACGGCGTCCGCCGCACCACGGTCCGTGATTTCACATCGTCTGACACGAGCGCTCCCTTGTCCTGATCTTCGCAGGATGTCCCGGGCGCTGGCCCTCAGGTGGCCCGTCGCAGCAGCACGACGTTGCCCGACCAGAATCCACGGATGCAGGCCAGCCGCGTACCGTCGGGCGACCAGTCGAAGCCGAACACTCTCTCGTTCTCGAAGTGGGCCCAGAGCCGTCGCTCCTCGCCGCTCAGCGGCTGCATCCAGATCTTCGAGCCGCCGATATCGTTCTCGACATATGTCAGAAAGCGGCCGTCGGGAGTCCAGCGGATGATCGGGGACCCCGGATCCGTCTGCGCGAAGACCTTCAGCGGCGGACCTGCTTCGAAGGGGAACACGGCGATCCCGAGATCGGACCCATTCTCCGAACGGAAGCAGGCGATCAGGCGGCCATCGGGCGAAACCGAAGGATTCCGGCAGTTGACGTCGAGCAGCCGCTCCGGCCGGCCGCCCTCGATTGGGACTCTCCACACGGTCGGACGCTCCGCTGCGATGT
>DATIEW010000858.1:0-2960 GCA_035455585.1 Vicinamibacterales bacterium
GCAGCGGGCTCCTCACGCCGGGCAGCAGGCGCGCTGGCCGCACATTGGCGTACTGATCGAAGCCCTGGCAAATCGCCAGACGCAGGCCCCACAGCGTGACGTCGTCCGGGATGTCCGGCGCGCCGACCGCACCGAAATAGATGGCATCGAAGTCGCGCAGCTGATCGAGCCCATCCTCGGGCATCATGCGGCCGGTGCGGCGGTAGCGATCCGAGCCCCAGTCGAAGGTCTGCACCTCGAGGCGAAGCTCGGGCGCGCGCGCCCGCAGAGCCTGCAGCACCTCCAGCCCCGCGGCGATCACCTCCTGCCCGATGCCATCCCCCGGGATTGCTGCGATCCGGTGCGCTGCCATTTTGCTCCCTCCCCTAAATCAGGCGTCCATGTCGCTCCGTTATCGACCGGCGCCGGCGCCATGGCCAGCCTCGAAAGCCCGAAGTGGTTCTACGGAAGCGTCGCGACGGACGCAGGCCCGCGACCAGGAGCCGGGTACGGCCGGCGCTGCAGTCCGAAACTCGCGGCCGGACGAGCCCCTTGCAGTCGAGCGTGAGTGTCCAGGCGCATCTCGGTACCGTCGGCGCCGCGTTGCTCTCCAACCAGAGCCTGCTTCTCCTACAGAAGGGGCTCGGGCGTGCGGCCCGCCGTCGCGGAACCCTTGCGTAGGTCGCGGCGTTTGGTCATGACTTCGGCACCCTGATCGATGGATATTCGGTCGTTCGCAGCCGTGGCGTGGGCCCGGCGCATCACAGCGACGGCCGCGCCGTGGGGAGGACCTCTGCGCAACTCCGAGGAACGACACCGGGCCCTGATCACAGGCTGGCGGGCGCTCGCCATCGGCTACGCGGCGTTGGTCGCCTGGTTCACCGTGCCGCCGTCCAACGTCGCTCGCTCGTGGCTGCCCATCGATATCGGTCAACTGACCCACCCGCGCGTTTTCGGCGAGTCGGTGCTTGTCATCGCCGTCGTTGCGGGGCTGGCGCTGGCTGTGCTGGCGTGGCGAGGCCGGCATCTCTGGATGGCGCGACTGTCGCTGCCGCTCGTCGCGTACGCGGTCGTCTGCGGGATCGCGGTGGTGATGCTCGTCCTGACCAGTCAGCCGCCCCGGAACCTGGCGCGCATCGGGCTCGGGGACCTGCACCATATCTCCGAAGCTTTCGACGTACGGCACACGATCGCCTACTTCGGCTTCGCCGTCGTCGCCGCGGCCGCCTGGCGGAGGCGGGTCAGCCTGCCGGTCCTCGGTGCCCTGCTGATGGCGTACGGTTATGTCCTGGAGCTGGCGCAGGAGTTGGTGCCGACGCGCGACTTCCGCTACAAGGACCTGTTCTCCAACGGCTTGGGCATTCTGCTCGGGATGTGCTGGGTTTATCTGTACGATTCGCTGTTCGGCGCTAAAGGTACGGGGCTGTCGCGACAGGGGAGATGGCGATTCCGGCGCGGCCGAGCAGCGCGGCCAGATGACCGCCCGAACGTGCAGCCACGCCGGTCGTGAGCCCGCGCGGAGACTCATGTCGGTTGTCTTGGTCAGTCGGTCTCGTCACCTGCTGCGCCTGTTGTGCGCAACCCTCGCGACGGCCGGGACGGCGCCCGCGGAGGCTGCGGTCGAGCGCATCGAGATCATCGGGCGCGCGCCGTTTGCCGAGGGCGCCACGTTCGGGACCGTCGGCAGCTATGAGCGCATAACCGGTCGGCTGCATTTCGCGGTCGATCCCGAGAACCCGGCCAACGCCGAGATCGTCGATCTGAAGCTGGCTTCCCGGGACGACCGGGGTCTTGTGACCTTCACCGCCGACTTCATCCTGCTGCGCCCTGAGGACCTGAGCCGCGGCAACCGCCATCTCCTGTACGAGGTCAACAACCGCGGCAGTGTCGGGGCGCTGGCGTTCTTCAACGAGGCCCGCTGGAGCAACGATCCGACCACGCCCGCCGATGCCGGCAACGGCTTCCTGTTCGAGCAGGGCTACAGCGTCTTATGGTCCGGATGGAACTGGGACGTTGTGCCGGGCGACGATCGTCTGCAGATCGAGCTGCCGGTCGCGACCGAGGGCGGCACGCCGATCACCGGACCGGTGGCCGCGGAGTTCGTCGTCGGCGGGTGGACCCGCAGCGCTCCCTTCATGTGGGGTAATTCGCGCGGCTACCCGCCCGCCTCCTTGGCCGCGCCGGATGCGCGCCTCACCGTGCGCGAGGAGCCGGACGGGCGACGGACCGAGATCCCGCGCGATCATTGGCGCTTCGCCCGGCTCGAGGACGACCGGCTGGTGCCCGATCCGACGCATGTCTTCCACGTCGCCGGGTTCGAGCCGGGACTGATCTATGAGGTGGTCTACGAAGCGCGGGATCCGGTGGTCGTGGGTCTGGGCCTCGTCGCCATCCGCGATGCCATCTCGTTCTTCCGCTTCGAGACCGTCGACGCGGCCGGGGCGGCCAATCCCCTGGCCGATGCAGGTGCGCCCGACCCCGAGGCGGCGCTGATCTTCGGCATCTCGCAGTCGGGCCGCGTGATCCAGCACATGCTGTGGCAGGCGCTTCACGTCGACGAGGTCGGGCGCATGGTGTTCGACGGCGCGTTGATCCACGTCGCCGGCGCCGGCAAGGGCAGCTTCAACCATCGCTTCGCACAGACCACGCGCCACCCGAGCCACCTCGAGGACCAGCAGTACCCGGCGGATTTCTTCCCCTTCACCACCACGCCCGCGCGCGACCCCGTGAGCGGCTCCAGCGGCGACGTCCTGGAGCGGGCGCGCGCGGCCGGCGCCGTGCCGCGGCTGTTCTACACCACGACCTCCACCGAGTACTGGACGCGCGCGGCCTCGCTCCTGCACACCGACGTCACCGGCAGCGAGGACGTGCCGCTCGACCCGCACGCGCGCCTGTACTTCCTGGCCGGCGCCCAGCACGGCAACCGGCGCTTCGCCGACCGCGGCCCGTATCGGAACTGCGGCAACCCGCTCGACCATCGC
>DATIEW010000859.1:0-7358 GCA_035455585.1 Vicinamibacterales bacterium
GATTCTCTCGAGCAGCGGCTCGAAGTCGTCCGGGGTCATGTCGGGCCCCGGCAGGTTGAACTTCGCCGTGCGGCCGTCGAACGTTCCGTGCCCGAACAGCACGACGAAGACCACATCCTCTTCACCCGCGCGCGCCAGCCGCCCGAACGCCTTCCCTATCTCTTCCTTCGTCGAGCGCCCATCGATCCGCCCGGGATCCGCGTCCGGCTTCTCGTGCAGGTAGATGACGTTCTCCTTCGCGACGCCCAGCTTCGACGCCGCATCGACCAGCGTCGCGGCCCATCGCTGGAACAGCTCTCCGTGCTCCGGCTCCCCGGCCAGCCCCACGATCACCATCAGGTGCGTCGTCTGCGCAAGAGCCGGCGCGGCGGCGAACACCGCAGTCAGCACGAAGGACACGACTCGGACATTCAGCATTCGTGTCATGCCATCCCGACGGCGCGGCGGTATCCCCACTCCGCGCAGACCAGACCCACGAGCAGCATCAGGACGATCGGCATGTGCCAGAGATCGCGTTCCTCGATCGTCGTCACGCCCCGGCCGGTGTATTTCAGATCCTCGGGCACTCCCGAAGCCCTGTCCGCGGTGTAGAAGCGGCCGCCGGTTTCGTCGGCGATCCGCTGGAGCCGCGCGGCGTGCATGACGGGATCGAAGTACTCGGCGTCGCCCGGCGCGGCGCGCACGTGGGCGATGCCGGCGCCGATGGACTGTCCCTCGCGAGACGCCTCGACGCGGGCGAGGTACATGCCCTCTTCCGGCGCCGTGAAGGAGCCGCGGTACTGCCCGTTGCGCTCGCCGGTCCACTGCAGCGGCACCTCGAGCGGCGCACCGGCCGGCGTCGTCACGGTGGCCACCACGCGGGCGTCGTTCAGCTCGACATACGCCTTGTCCACGACGTCGGCGGTCAGCGTGATCTGCTCGCCCGCCTCCACTCGCTCGGCCGACGTGTGCACGTCGACCGCTTCCGGAACTCCGTCGACGAGCCACCGCAGGAGCTGCCGCCAGAAGTTCTCGTGGGTCATGTCCTCGACGCTGATGCTGACGTCCATCTGCCAGTGCCAGGAATCCTGCGGCGTGAACGCGATCGTCTTGCCGCGGCCGTAGCGCTGGAACGCGAGCACGGGCCGCGTCCGGCGGCCCTCGTCGGTCCCGTTGAGCAGAATCGTAGCCCCCGCCTTGACCTCCCGGAGGTCGTTCACCGTGGTCAGTCCGGGCAGCTCGTTCCAGCGTGCCAGCGACGCGGCTTCCGTCGGGGCGATCTGCGCGAGCGCGTGCGCCTCGCCCGCGCGGGTCGGCCGAACCCGAATCCGCGAGAGCGGCAGCCCTTCGAGCGAGCGCGCCGGCCGTTCGATGACCATCGGCAGCGCCTCCGCGACCGGCGTGCCGGCATAGCCGCCCTCGGCGAACGCGCGCCCGCCGCCCAACGCCAGCAGTCCGCCGCCGCGCCGCTCGACGAACTCCGCGATCATCCTGAGCTGATCGCCGGTGAACGCGCCCGCCTCGACGCTCCCGAGGATCAACCCGCGGTAGGCGAACAGCTCCTCCCGCGTGCGCGGAAACCCTGCGACCAGCTCGTCGGGACCGTCGACGTCCAGCCGCATGTACTTGTTGTCGGCGGTCCGCTGGAGCGTCGTGATCAGGAGGTTCTTGTCCTCCGCGACCGCCCGGCGGAGGAACTTCATCTCCTGGCGCGGCTCCCCCTCGAAATAGAGGATCTTCTCGGTCGCGTCCCTGATCTCGATGAGCGCGTCGCGCTGGTTGTTCTGCGTGATCAGCTCGCCGGGCCGGGGCGCGATCCGGAACCGGAACACACGGGGCCCCGCCTCCGTCGCGGTGAATCGCACGCGCACGGCCGCCGGCTCTCCATCGATCGGCAGTTTCACTTCCTGCGACCCCATGATCCGGCCGTCGTTTTCGACGTCCAGCATCACCGTCTCGCCGGCGTAGCCGGTCTGCGTGACGAGCACATCGATCATCAGCGACGTGCCCTTCAGTGCCGAGCGCGGGGTCGAGACCCGATCGATCTGGATGTCGCGCTCGACCTGCTCGCGGCCGACGCCGACGGTAAAGACCGGCACGGCCGCCGCCTTGAGCGCCAGGAGCGCCTCCGTCAGCTCGGCGTCGGTCGTATCCGCCCCGTCGCTCACCACGACGAGGCCCGCCAGCGGAAGGCCCGCCAGCTCCTGGCGCGCCCCGTCGAGCGCAGCGCCCAGCTTCGTCTGGGCGCCGCCAAACGTCAGCTCGTCCGGCCCGCTCACCCGCGTGGAGGCCGAGGAGAATCGAAACGTGCGCAGGACGAAGCGATCCGACAGGGTCTTCAGGAGCGCCGAATCGGCCGTGCCGAACACCTGACGCGCAAACGTGCCGCGAGTTCCTTCACCCCAGTCGGCGATCTGCATGCTGCGCGAGTCGTCGATCAGCACGCCGAGAAAGTTCTGCTGCGGAACGGCCGCCTTGATGACCAGGACGGGACGGAACAGACAGGTGAGCAGCAGCAGCAGCGTCGCCGCACGGATGCCCGCGAGAACCAGACGGTGCCGAGCGGGGCTCCTCGATTGCGCCGTTCGATACGTCAGAATCGCAACCGCAATCGCCGCGGCGGCGAGGCCGGCCGCGACGTACGCGCCGGTCGACGGCACCAGCCGGAATTCGCCCTGCTGGAATATCACCGGGCGGTAGTTGAAGAAGAGCTGAAAAAGGGATTCCCCCACCGTGGTCTCCGGAAGCGCTTGGGATCGTGGCCCTGACGAGGATTGTATAACCGGCCGCTGCGCGTTCGGCCCAATTATCTCGAACGCGTTGCCAACTCCCAATTCCCAACTGCCAACTCCCAAAGCACTTTCGACTGTGCGGCGGGGTGCTTGGGAGTTGGGGGTTGGAAGTTCGGAGTCAGCTTTTGGACGATGGCGGAGCGCGATCGGCTTCGGCGCACGGCGACCCGCAGGTTCGTATGGTCAGCGGATCGCCAAGCGCCGTGACGAACGGAGGGAGGAAGCGACTCCAGCCCTGAATTCGATCGGCCCCGATTCTACTCGAGCTCGACGACGGCGAAGCTCTGGGGCTCGCCGAGCGGCGTGACCTTCTCGCCGGCCAGCAGCCCGAGCACCGCACTGTAGCGGCCAGGCGCCGCGGGCGGGCCCTGAGGAGCGCCGCCGCGACCGCCGCGGCCTCCGCCCAACTGCCCGCCGCGGCCGCCGCCTCGCCCCTCCTCCGGCTCCGCGGGCGGATCGCCGCGGAGGTTCCACGCGACCCGCTGAATCCCCGTCGTGTTCGGCAGCTCGATTCGCCGCACGTGGCGCCCGTTGGCATCGCTGATGTTCAAGACCAGCTTGGTATCGGGAGCCGGCGCTTTCGCCAGGTAGTACGTGAATACCGCGCCGTAGGGCGGGTTGGGTGTGGTGACGTTCCCCCATGCGGCGCGCTGCTGACCCAGCTCATCGAACATGTACGCGTCCCTGAGCGGCAGCAGGTGCGCGTCGCCATCGGGCGCCGCCGCCGTCAGGCCGCGCAGCGGCGAATAGTCGTCGAGGATGTAGGCGCCGCGTCCGAACGTCCCGACGACCAGGTCGTTCTCGCGCCGCTGGATGTGCAGGTCGCGCGCCTGAATGGCGGGGATGCCGCCTTTCAGCTGCGTCCATCGCTCCCCGCCGTCGACCGTGAAGTAGACCCCGAACTCCAGGCCCGCGAAGAGCAGGTTCGCGTTCACGTGGTCCTGCACGACGCTCCAGGCTCCGGATCGCTTCGGGAGGTTTCCGGAGATCGAAGTCCACGTGCGGCCGCGATCCGCGCTCTTGTACACGTACGGCGCGAAGTCGCCCCGCTGATAGTTGTTGAACGTGACGAAGACCGTGCTCGCCTCGCGCGGCGACGCGAACACGTCCGTGACGTAGGTGTACTCCGGAAGCCCGGGAAACCGCTCTATCTTGCGCCAGTCCTTCCCGCCGTTCTCCGTGACCTGGATCAGCCCGTCGTCGGTCCCGACGTAGATCAGACCCTCGAGCAGGGGCGATTCATCGAGCGCCGTGATCGTACTGAGCGTCGTGGTTGCCTGATTGAAGGCAACCGAATTGCGCGGCCACACCTTGCCCATGATGGGGATCGCTGCAGCGTCCAGGTTGCGCGTCAGGTCGGGGCTGACCATCACCCAGTTGTCGCCCCGGTCGTCGGTGCGCCACAGCTTGTCGCCCCCGTAGTACAGACGCCGCGAGCTGTGCGGACTGATGATGTACGGCGCGTCCCAGTGCCAGCGCCCGGTTTGCTGCCCGCGGCCGCCGCGTCCTCCGGCCTGCCCCCCGCGCCCGCCCTCGGCTGCCGGCGGTCCCGGCAGGCGGGGACGAATCTGGACGCTCTGGCCCGTCCGCAGGTCGACCCGGTTGAGCGATCCGTTCTGCGAGGAGGCGTACAGGATGTTCGGATCGTCCGGATCCATCCGCGGCTGGAAGCCGTCGCCTCCGCCGGAGACGAACCAGTCGCTCGTCCGGATGCCGACGCGGTTGAAGGTCCGCGACGGACCGCAATGCGTGCCGTTGTCCTGCGCGCCGCCGCACACCCTGTAGAAAGGCCGGGCGTTGTCGGCAGCGACGCGATAGAACTGCGACAGCGGCAGGTTCGTGAAATGCCTGAACGTGTTCCCGCCGTCGTAGGTCTCGTAGAGGCCGCCGTCGTTGCCGACGATGATGTGCAGCGGATCGGTCGGATCGAAGACGATGTCGTGGTGATCGACGTGCATGCCGTTGCGCTCCCAGCCGACCTGTCCCCACGTCCTGCCGCCGTCGCGGCTGACGTACATCTGCGTCTGCGGCGACCAGATCGTCTCGGGATCGTGGCCGTCCACGATGATCTCGTTGTAGTAGCCGGGGTCGCCGCCGCGATAGCAGTCGTCGGACGGTCCGCCACCCCGGCCGCCCTGTGGCGGCGCACCTTCTTCATCGGGAGGCTCCGGCGGCGTCACTCGAGCAGCCCCGACCGGACCGCACGGGGCAGGCGGCGGCTGGTCGCCCCCGCGCCCGCCGCCGCGCCCGCCCTGGCCGGGCGCGATGCGCCCGATCCGGGTCCACGACGCGCCGCCATCGTCGGAGCGGAAGAACCCGCCCTGGCCGAGCTGCGCCGTCACGAGCGCGTAGACCGTGTTGGGGTTGCGCCAGTTGACGCCGAGCCCGATCCTGCCGATCTCGACCGCCGGCAGCCCCTTCGTCAGCTTCGTCCAGGTCTGCCCGCCGTTGGTCGTCTTGTAGAGGCCGCTTTCCGGACCGCCGCCGATCAGCTGCCCGACTGCGCGCCGGCGCTGGTAGGCGGCTGCGTAGATCACATCCGGCCGCTTCGGGTCCATCGCGATATCGGTCACGCCGGTGTCGGCACTGATCGTCAGCACCGCCTTCCACGTCCGGCCGCCGTCCGTCGTCTTGTAGATGCCGCGGTCGCCGCCAGCCGACCAGAGCGGACCGATTGCGGCGGCGTAGACCACGCTGGAGTCGCGCGGGTCGATCAGGATCTCGCCGATGTGCTCGGAGTTCTCGAGCCCCACTCGGGTCCAGGTCTTCCCCGCGTCGGTCGACTTGTACACGCCGTCGCCGAACGCCACGCTCCGCTGGTTGTTGTTCTCACCCGTCCCCAGCCAGACCACGTTGGAGTCGCGGGGATCGACGACGACCACGCCCAGCGAGAAGGAGCCGTACGTGTCGAAGATCGGCGTCCAGGTATTGCCGCGGTTCTCGGTCTTCCACAGGTTGCCGGACCCCACGGCCACGTACCAGACGCTGCGGCTCTTCGGGTCGACGGCGACGTCGGCGATGCGGCCGGTCGTCAGGCTCGGACCGATGCCGCGGAATGCGAGCCCCTGGAACGTGTCCGCGGTGAAGCGCTCTCCCGGGCCCTGCGCCAGGGCGCCCGCCGTCGCCAGCCCGATCACGGCGAACCAGGTCGAGATCCGTCTCATGGTGTCCTCCAGCGCGGCCGCGGCCCGCCCGGCCCGGCTCCATCGGTGATGGGGATACTCCGCAGGTGTTTCGATCGGTCTGATTACGACGAGCCCGGGACGGATATTACACTCAGCCTTCAGCCTTCGACATTCGGCATTCAGCATTCCTTATTGATGTCCGTGCGCCGGGTCGTTGCGGTGCGCCTCGTAGTGCTGACGCAGGAGGTCCTTGCCGTAGTCGTTCCCGTTCGGGGTGCGGACAACCGAGTGGATGTGGCGCCGGCCGGGCACGCGCGGACCCGGAAGCGCGACCGGCGTCTGATGGTCGAACTCGACGAGGATCACCGGGCTGTGGATGCGATAGTAGAAGACCGCTTCGTCCGTCGTGCCGCCCACCCAGGCAAAATAGGTGGCGTCCAGGTGCCGCTCGACCTCCTCCATCCTGACCTTCGCGTGGCCCGGGCTCATGTTGCCGACATACTCGGCGATCGTGTCGAGCAGCAGCTTCCTCTGCGGCGTCGTCAGCTCGCGCGCGCTGATCCCCGCATAGCCGAGCACCAGGTTGTCCCTGAAGGCCTGCGCCTGGGCGTTGTTGGCGGTCTTCTCCGGCTGGATGATCGCCTGCTTCCGCTGCCCGGGCGTGAGCGCCTGCACGAGCGCCAGGCCCTTGTTCTGCTCTTCCTGCAGGACCGTCGTGCCGGCGTACTTCCCCGACTCGGCGTGGATCGGCTCCGAGCCCATGAACGTCGGCGTCATCACGACCTGATCCCGCAGGATGAAGTAGTTGATGACCAGATGATGTCCGTCGAGCTGCCAGCCCCAAGGCTCGGCGTCGGACGGTTCGCCCATCACCGTGATGTGATACAGCCCTTCGCCGTACTCCTCGAAGCGCTTCGTCAGCTCCGCAAGCGTCTCGTTGAGCCGCATGATGTTGCGCGACTTCTCCAACCCCTTCGCGCTGAGGCCGGCCTTCAGCAACCCGAACGCGGTCTCACGCTGAGCGTCCGTCATCTCCTTGAAGCTCACGCCCTGACGTGCGTAGCGGTGGACGTTGTTCCATTTCCGCCATTCGGGGTCGTCCAGTGGATAGCTCGTCGCGGCACGCTGCTCCGGCGTGAGCGTGCCGAGAAACGCCTGCGCCGCCTCGCGCACCGGTGTCGTCGTCACGCCGGTTGATCGGATCGTGAACAGACCGGGCACGATCGTACCGTCCGTCGTCACACCCTTGAAGGGTTCGGCGAGCGGGTCGGCGCGCTGAAGCGCGGCGAGGGCGACAAGGATGGGCAACGCTCCAGCCCAGACGGCGATGCGAAGAGTCGGTTTGACGGCCATGAGACCTCCGCGTCTGATCCTGGCGAGCATATCCCAGCCGGTCCGTCTGCGAGCGGGTTCACTGAACACGGCCGGACCCGCCGACGTTGAATCTCATAGGCGCCCGAGT
>DATIEW010000860.1:0-5048 GCA_035455585.1 Vicinamibacterales bacterium
GCGTCGCTGCGCTCGCTCGCCGCTACAAGTTCCCGGCGGTCGGCGATTCATCCACACGCGGTCAGAACTCAAACTCGAGACTTCTTCTGCCTACGGGTAGATGCGGTACAGCATCCTGGGATACGGGATCGCTTCGCGCAGGTGCTCGAGGCCGCAGATCCAGGCGACGACTCGCTCGATGCCCATGCCGAACCCGCCGTGCGGAACGCTGCCGTAGCGCCGGAGATCGAGATACCACTCGAAGGCCTCCTGCGGGAGGTTGTGTTCCCGGATCCGCTGGACGAGCAGTTCGTAATCGTCCAGGCGCTGGCCTCCGCCAATGATCTCGCCGTACCCCTCCGGCGCGAGCACATCGACGCAGAGCGCCAGCTCGGGCCGCTGCGGGTCCGGCTTCATGTAGAACGCCTTGACCGCCGACGGGTACCGGTGCACGCAGACGGGCCTGTCGAACTCCTCCGAAAGCGCCGTTTCGTCGGGCGCGCCGAAGTCGCTGCCCCACTCGAAGGGCAGTCCCTTCTTCCTGAGCAGGGCGGCTGCCTCGTCGTACGAGATCCGGGGGAACGGGGGCTGAACGTTCTCGAGCCTGGTCGTGTCGCGTTCGAGCACCTTCAGCTCCGCCCGCCGACGTTCGAGGACGCGCTGGACCACGAAGGCCACGAGCCCCTCGGCGAGCTCCATCACGTCGTCGAGCGTGGCGTAGGCGACCTCCGGCTCCACCATCCAGAACTCCGTGAGATGCCGCCGTGTCTTGGACTTCTCGGCCCGGAACGTGGGTCCGAAGCAGTAGACCCGGCCGAGCGCCATGGCGTCCGCCTCGTTGTAGAGCTGGCCGCTCTGCGTGAGGTAGGCCGTCTCGTTGTCGAAGTACTGCACCGGAAAGAGCGTGGTGGTGCCCTCGCACGCCGCAGGCGTGAATATCGGAGTGTCGGCGAGGATGAACCCCCGCCCGTTGAAGAACTCCCGGACCGCCTCGACGACCTCGTGCCGCACCCTGAGGACTGCCTGCTGGCGCGGCGAGCGGATCCAGAGGTGGCGCCGATCCAGGAGGTAGTCCACGCCGTGCTCCTTCGGCGTGATCGGATAGTCATGCGCTTCGGAGATCACGTCGAGCCCGGTGGCGTCGATCTCGTAACCGCCGGGAGCTCTCTTGTCCGCGCGGACCGAACCGTGCACGACGATGGCGCTCTCCTGCGCGAGATGATCGGCCCGCGTGAACGTCTCGTCGCCGACCGCCTGCCTGGACATGACGCACTGGATGAAACCGGAGCCGTCCCTGACTGTCAGGAAGTGGATCTTCCCGCTCGAGCGGCGGTTGTGGAGCCATCCGCGCAGCGTGACGGCCTGCCCTTCGTACCTGGCGATGTCTTCGATGTAGGCGATCATGAGCGTGCCAGCGCGAGCTCGATCCTCTGCCGCGCGCGCCGCGCATCCTCCAGGATGCCGGCCGGATCGCGGGAGCCCTCCAGTTCCATCAGGTAGGTGCCCTCGTAGCCGAGCTTCTGCATCGAGACGAGCGCGAGGTCCCAGTCGATCGAGCCCTGGTACGGAACCAGGTGCTCGTCATCGCGGCCGTGATTGTCGTGGACGTGCGTCGTGATGAGGAGCTCCGCCGCCGTTTCGATTGCGTCGGCGACGTCCCCCATCAGGTGCGCGTGGCCGAAGTCGAGACAGATGCCCGCATGCCTGTCGTCGATCTCCTGCTCCAGGAGCCTGACGAGCGATCCGGCGTCGGAGAGCCTGTTCGGGATCACCTCCACCGCCACACGCACGCCGAAGGGGCGTGCGAGACGGCAGATCTCCTCCAGGCTGCGGACCGCGGCGCTCCGGCTGTTGTCGCCGGGCTGCTCCTTGCTCGAGGGCGTGCCCAGGTGGACGACCATGACGTCGAACGGAATCCGCGTCGCAATCTGGAGCGCCGCCTCGGTCTCGCGGACGGCCGCGAGCCGCAGAGCATTGTCGGCGAGGGCGTTCGAGAATCGCGGCGCCCAGGTCCCGCCGCCGAACACTTCCGTGATCGGAGCGTGGATGCCGTGCAGCGCCAGTCCCGTATCGGCCAGCCAGCCGGCCAGGCGGTCGACGGCGGCCTGGTCCCGATAGTCGAAGTGGCTGCGCGTGGCGAACAGCTCGATGGCCTCGAACCCGAACGACGCCACCTGCACGAGGTGATCGTGCTCGAGCAGGCGGCCGTGGTACAGGTGCGTGGAGATGCCGAAGCGCATGGAACGGCTGGTCCGACAGCAGTAAACCCGTCATTGTACCATGCCCGCTCGCGGCCTTCGAGGTCCACGAGCCCTCTCCCGGAGGATCGTCGATCGCGCATCCCAGACGATGGCGACGGGGCGCTACCAGGATGCTGAACGACGCATCCTGAATGGCAGATGGGCAGCGCTTTTCAGCGGCCTGCTACCGGAACTCGTCGACGTGCGCGGCCAGCAGCTCGCGGATCCGCGAGAATCGTGGCAGGTTTTCGAGATTGTCCCGCACGTACCGGAGCGTGCGTGGGATGTACTGGATGTACACGGGGTTGCGCCGCGCGGTCGTCTGGTACCCAAAGGTGCCCAGAGCCTTGAGGTTGCGCTGCAGCGCCATGACGTCGAATCGTTGCCGGTACGCGGCCTCCGTGCCGGACCGCCCCGTGAGGGCGAGGAAGTAGGCGATCAGGTCGTCCACCGCCTGCTCGGGCAGGTCGACGTACGAGTCGCGGAGCAGCGACGCGAGATCGTAGGTGTCGGGCCCCATCCGTGCATCCTGGAAGTCGATGAGGTAGAGACGATCGTCGTGCAGCATCAGGTTCCGGCTGTGATAGTCGCGATGGCACAGGACCCGCGATTCGGCGGCCAGCTCCTCGACGAGCCCGGCAAACCATCGCCGGAGTTCTTCCCTGGCGCCGGGCGGGATGACGACCCCGCGATACGCCTCGACGAAGTGCTTGATGAAGAAGTCCAGCTCCCAGGTGAGCTTCTCCACGTCGAACGCAATGCCGTAGGGCGTGAACTCCGGAGATGCCAGCTCGGCGCCGCGCCGCTGAAGCGTGGCGATGTGTGCCACGGCCTCCCGGTAGAGCGCCGCGTGTTCGGCCGCCGGCGCGGCGCCAAGGTGAGCCTGCAGCGTCACGTCGCCCAGATCCTCGAGCGCGAGGATGCCGATCTCGCCGGCATGGCCGAGCACGGTCGGAATCGGCACCGGCATCTTGTCGAGCAGGCGCGACACGTTGACGAACGAGAGCGTGTCGAAGTCGAAAGGCGTGGCGTAGAGCGCCAGCACGATGGACGGCTCGTCGGGAAGGAGGATCCGGTAGTACCGGCGATCCGAGGCGTCGCCGGTCAGCGGAACGACGCGCGGCGAGCGCGACAGCAGCGCGCTCTGCCGTAGATACTCGTCGATCCGTTCGCGCTGTCCGGTTGCGTCGGTCTGGTGCTTGTCTGGCATCGCTCGAAAACACTCAGGACCTGTCCTGCCACGCGCGCAGCAGGAGGCCGCCCTCGATCCGCTCGTCCCCGGCCGGACGGCGGCCGTCTGCCGCCACGATCGCGCACCTCTCGAACGCGGCGCCGGCCGGAATGCGGGCGCCGTCGCCGACGATGCAGTCGCGGAGGCTGGCACCGGCACCGACCACCACATCATCCCAGAGAGCGGTGCGCACGACCAGGGCCGATCCGGCGACTGATGCGGAAGCACTGACCAGCCGGCTCCCTTCGCGGGCGGCGAGCGCCAGCGAGGTGTCGAGGCAGTCGCGTGGCGTACCGATGTCGGCGAACGCGGCGTCGCAAACGAACGCCCGGACCGCGTCCGGGCTGTCGGCCATCAGTCTTGGATACAGCCAGCCGACCGAATCGAGCGCGACACCGTCGGCGAGCGCCGCAAACGCCTCCGGCCGCACCGCCTGCACGCCGACGAAGTGGTACGTGCCGACGGCCTCCGTAGCTCCCGCCTTCAGGGGGAAGTCCCCTTCGCTATCACCGCGCGTGCCGGGCTTCGTGAAGCCCGTTACCCTCCCCTGGGAGACCGTCACGCCGCCGTACTTCTCAGGCCGCGGATTAGGAACGAGCGCCATCGTCACGAGCGCGTGGGATGCCTCATGGGCCGCGAGCAGCGAAGGGATGTCCACATCGGTCAGCGTATCTGCATTGACGATCAGAAACGAGCTGGCGCCGTCCTCCGCCAGCAGCGGCAGCGCGTGACGCGGTCCTCCCGCCGATCCGAGTACTGGATGTTCCCAGGAGTAGCGGACGCGCACACCGAGGTCGCGGCCCTCGCCGACGATCGCGGTTACCGATGCGGGAAGGTGGTGGAGGTTGATGACGATGTCGCCGATCGCGTGGCTCGCGAGCCAGCGGATGGCGCGCCGAACGAGCGGTTCGCCGTTGACGGGCACGGCGGCCTTGGCGCGCACATGGGTCAGGGGCCGGAGGCGGGTGCCGACTCCCGCCGCGAGCAGCAGCGCCCGCGGCGCACGGTCAGATGCCGCCATCCGTGTCGGCAAACACCATGTCAGTGCCCGCGAGGCCGTACTCCTCGCGGTACTTCAGGAACAGCCCCCGGTAGGAGTCCAGGATGTAGTCGGCCGTCGTACGGCCGAGCTGTTCGGCCATGGCGGACACTCCCGTCTCGCTGCCCTCGATCTCGACGAACACGCCCACGGGCGTTTCGTCGATCGCGACGATCACGTCCTCGTGTGCGAATTCCTCGCGGTACTTCTCGTACCGGAACCACACGTGCAGCCCCAGTTCCTGCAGCACCCGCAGCAGGATGGCGCCGTCACCGACGACCGTCTCCAGCTCCTCGCGGACCTTCATTACACTGGGCTGCATCGGTCCCTTGAAGGTCAGCCGGCTCTTGCCGCTCTCCATGCGGATGCGCAGCACGCACCGGCGTCGGCGCAGCTGCTCGTCGTCGGTGTCGAGAAGCGCATCTTCCTGGAGGCGGCGGCCGAGCAGTGGCGTCGCCCCGCAGCTGAGGACTGCCGCGTGGGCCTCGTCGACGGAACCGAAGCGGAGCTTGACCTCGCGTTCGAGCGTCGTCGTAGACATCGCTTCAGACCGGGGGGC
>DATIEW010000861.1:0-3694 GCA_035455585.1 Vicinamibacterales bacterium
GGTCATCCCATCGCCCTGGGCCGCATTGACGTCGGCGCCGTCACGCACCAGCGTCCGGACGAGATCGGTGTCGCCACGCATCGCCGCGTCGGCGACCGCCGATTCGCCGCGCGGCGCCGCGAGCAGTCCCGCCGCGCCGAAGGCGGCGACGAGCACGAACGAAAGCGCGCCGAACGTCGTGACGTGTAGACGGCCACGCATGACCAACTCTCCTATTTTCTGCTGGGGGGCTTCGCCCCGCCGGCCCCCCTGCACGCTCGCTCGCGAGGCCCCCCTGCCCCGCTCCGCTAGCGTGGCTCACTCGCTCCGCTCGTTCGCGCCGACTATGCTCCGTTGGTCACATCCGGGGCCGCGAACGAGAACTCGCCGGAGCTGTCGCCGAACGTCTGAAGATCCAGGCCGAGCCGGTGGATCAGCGTCAGCATCACGTTGGCCATCGGTGTGTCGTCGGCGGCCTTGACGTGGATGCCCCCTTCCAGCCCGGCGGCGTGGCCGAACAGCAGCAGCGGGCAGTTCCGGTGGTTGTGCAGGTTGCCGTTGGCCATCGGCGAGCCGTAGATGACGAGCGTCTTCTCGAGCAGGTTGCTGTCCCCCTCCGTCGCGCCCTGCAGCTTCTCGAGGAAGTACGGGAGCAGCGAGACGTGGTACCTGTTGATCTCGCTGAACTGCCTGATGCGCTCCTCGCTCGTTCCGTGGTGCGAGGCGTTGTGGAACCCGATGTCGACGCCGCTGAGGGGATAGACGCGGCCCGAGGCGTCGCGCCCGAACTTGAAGGAGAACACGCGCGTCGTATCCGACAGGAACGCCAGGACCTGCAGATCGAACATGATCTTGACGTGCTCGTCGAACGAGTCGGGCACGCCGGCCGGCGCCCCGGGCAGCTCGCGCGGCTCGCCGCTGAGGTTGCGCGCCTCGATCCGCGCGATACGCTGCTCGATCTGGCGGAGATTGGTGGCGTACTGATCCAGCCGCTGCCTGTCGGCCGGCCCGAGCGCGCGCCGCAGCTCGGCGATCTGCCCGGTCAGCATGTCGAGGATGCTCCGGTCGGTGGCGCGGCGCCTGGCACGCTGCTCCGGCGTGCCGCCGGAGCCGAACAGCTGCTCGAACACCATGCGCGGGTCGCGCACCATCGGCAGCGGCTCTTCCGGCCCGGCCCAGCTGATCGTGTCGGTGTAGACGCAGGCGTACCCGTACGCGCAGCCGCCCGATTGATCGACCGGCTCGATGCTGAGCTGCATCGACGGAATCGGCGTGTCCTGGCCGAACTTCTGCACGTACAGCTGATCCATCGACGTGCCGACCCTGACATCCGAGCCTTCGGTCAGCTTCGGACGGCACTGCGTGTACATCACGGCGCTCGAGCGGAAGTGGTCGCCGCCCACCTCTGCGGGGACGAACGCCTCCGCCATCCGCACGTCGGTGTTGCTGACGATGGTGAGGTGGTTACGGAAGGCCTCGAGCGGGCTGAGGCTGCTCTTGCTGAGATCGAAGCGGCGTCCGGTTGCGGCAGGAGTCCACAGGTTTTGCGAGATCCCGTACTCGCTGCAGCCGGCAGCCCCGTGGACCTGCTCGATGCACACCAGACGCGTGCGACTGGCGGCCTGGCCCGCGGCCGTCTTCGCGAAGGCGCGTCGTGCAGGGATCATCGAGTCGAGCAGCGGCAGCGCGATCGTGGCCCCCAGACCCCGCAGGGCCGTACGGCGCGACATGTGTTTTCCAGTCAGGTACATTGAATTCTCTCCGGTAGCTGTTCTGCCATCGACTACCACTACCGACTGCCGACTTTCCTATCTCCTATCTCCTGACTCCTGTCTTCTTCTTCCACCATCGCCGTCCGAAACGCCGCGCTCCTGGCGACACCGAGAATCAGCGAAGGCATTCGATAGCCGTTCACCTTCGCTTCGCGCACGATCGCGCGGATCGCCGGCATATCGTAATACTCCACCCTGCGGCCGAGCGCATACGACATCAGCATCTCCGTGAAGTGCGAAAGCACCACGTCGGATCGGGCAACGAGCGCCGCGCGCAGGTCGGCGGCGCTCCTGATCGGCGTGCCGTCGTACAGCTCGCTGGTGACGTCCACCGGGACGCCGCGGTCCTTGATGCGCCAGGACCCGGTGACGTCGAAGTTGTCGAGCGCGAGGCCGATTGGATCGATGACGTTGTGGCACGAGCTGCAGGCCGGGTCTTCGCGGTGCAGGGCGAGCTGTTCGGCCACCGACCGGAACCGGCCATCCTTGGCCTCCGCGGTCTCTTCGAGGTCCGGGACGTCGTCCGGGGGCGGGGGTGGCGGATGGCCCAGCAGGACCTCGAGCACCCATTTCCCGCGGAGCACGGGGGACGTGCGGTTGCCGTGCGACGTCAGCGTCAGGATGCTGCCATGTCCGAGCAGACCCCGCCGCCTGTCGTTGGGGTACGAGACCTTGCGGAAGTCCGTCCCGCTCACGCCAGGGATGTCGTAATGCCGCGCGAGGCGCTCGTTGACGAACGTATAGTCGGCGGTGAGCAGTTCCAGCGCCGGCCGATCGGCGCGCACGAGGTAGTCGAAGAAGCGCTCCGTCTCGCGCGACATGGCCTCTGCAAGCGTCTCGTCGTAGTACGGGAACGAGAGCGCGTCGGGCTCCACCTTGTGCAGATCCTGCAGGCGGAGCCACTGAGCGGCGAACCGGGTGGCAAGGGCCTCGGAGCGCGGGTCGGCGAGCATCCTCCGGACCTGCCGCTCGAACTCGGCCGGCCGCGACAGTTCCCGCCGGCTCGCGGCTGCGATCAGCTCCCGATCGGGAATCGTGCCCCAGAGGAAGAACGAAAGGCGCGATGCGAGGTCGACGTCGCTGATGCGATAGATGTCGCCCGGCTTTGCGGCCGGCGGCGCTTCTTCGGCGCGGAAGAGGAAGTGCACGCTCGAGAGCATCGCCTGGATCGCCGTGCGGATGCCGTCTTCGAAGCCTCCCGTCTTTGCGCCCTGCTGGTAGAACGGCATCAGCTCGTCGACGTCGCGCGCGGCGAGCGGCCGGCGATACGCCTGCGTGGCGAGCCGCTCGAGGATCCGGCGGGCGCACGGCGCGTCCTCGTCCGGCGCCGTCGGGCGGCACGAGAAGATGGTCCGGCGGCTCGGATTGTCCGACACGCCGGTGACCTCGAACGGGCCGACGATGGCGAGGTTGCGGAGGTGGGGAAGAGTCGTGACGCCGTAGCCCACGCCGATCTGCGTGTCAGCCAGCGTGTGGTCGATCGGCTTGATGAGGTCGTCCTCCGTGCCCTCGAACTCCCGGATGAACGTCGCCGCCACGCGGCGGGGTCCGGCCCGGACCTGGATCGGCGGCGTGGTCACCGTCAGACCCGTCGGGTCCGATTCGGAGATCCAGCGATCCACCTTCAACAGCGCGACGCGATCGCCGTCGATCGCCACCTCCATCTGGATGTCGCGGACCGTTCGCCCGAAGAGCAGGCCCGCCGGCTCGCCGTGGAGCAGGAGCTGGAACGTGTACTTGCCGTCGGCGGGGAAGTTGTGCGTGACGACCGTGCCGCCGCGGGTCCCGAACGGCGCCCCGTCCACGCGCTCCTTCTGCGACTGCGTCCGCGGGACGTCGTACTGGGTCGACATCGCATCGATCGACGGGTCGCCGACCGCGACGCGGCTGACGTGCGCGGCGGCGCGCATGTAGCCTTGCAGCACCGTCGCCGACGGCGTCTG
>DATIEW010000862.1:0-6400 GCA_035455585.1 Vicinamibacterales bacterium
GTCCGCGTGATCGAGTTCCGCATCGGAACCGCCAGCCTGCGGGATGTGCCCGCGGTGCTCGTCGTGCCAGCCGAGGGCGGGCCCGAAGGCGATGGCCTGCTTCCACTGCATTTCTTCGACCGCGTGACCTTCGACGGCCCCGAACGCCTCCTCATTGTCGAAGGGGGCCCTGCGGGGCTCAACACGAGTCGTGAGTTCAGGAGGAGGGAACAGGAGGTCGGGAGTTCAGGAGGAGGGAACAGGGAGGTCAGGAGTTCAGGAGCTCTATCAGGATGCTGAAAAACGCATCCTGAAGGCAAATAGCAATGGCACATGGGCCAAATGCGCCTGTTTTGCCATGGCCCATTGGCCATGGCCCATCAGGCCAGGCTTTTTCAGCGGCCTGCTATATGGATCTCGTGGACCGGGCCTCCTGTGTGTTCTGGCCCTTGAATAAAAGATCCCCTGATCTCCTGATCTCCGGTTGTTCACTCCTGATCTTCTGTTGTTCACTCCCGATCTCCTGGCCTCCTGTTGTCCTCTCCTGATCTCCTGGCCTCCTGTTGTCAGCCCGGGAACGAATCGCCGACCACCGGTGTTTCGTATGTTCAGGAGTACGCAGGGACTCTGATGGACGGGCTTTCGCGTCTTCAGTTCGGCGATTTCGAGTACGACCCGGCGGCTTTCAGGCTGCTGAGGCATGGGATCCCGGTGCCCGTCGAGCCCAAAGCGCTCGACCTCCTGCAGCTCCTCGTGGAGCGGGCGCCGCGGGTGGTGACCAAGGCTGAGATTCTGTCGATCGTCTGGAAGGACATAGCCGTCACCGACAACGCTTTGACCCGGCTGGTCGCCCAGCTTCGCAGGGTGCTGAGCGACAACCCGAAGGCGCCGCGCTACATCGAGACGGTGACGACTCGCGGCTACCGCTTCTGCGAGCCCGTCGTCCGGATTCCTGCGGCCATCCCGGTTCCGCGGCCGCATGCGTCCGCGCCCGCCCGGCCAGCCGCGGATCCAGGATCAGCCATTCAGCCCGCATCAGGTCATCGTTTGAGGGTCTCGACGGCGGTCGGGGGAGTCCTTCTTCTTGGACTTGCGGCCGTCACCGCCGCGTGGTTCCTCCGGCCGTCCACCTCGGCGCACGAGGCAAGCGGAGCGCCGGACGTCGAGAAGCTCGCCGCGCTGAGGCCGCAGCAGGCCACGACGGGGAAGGGGTTCGACGGCTTTCTCGCCTTTTCGCCGGACGGGAAGAGCATCGCCTTCAGCTCCGATCGCTCCGGGGCGCTGGAGATCTACGTCCAGGGTGTGGCGGGAGGTTCCACGGCCATTCCGCTGACGAACAACGGCAGGCACAACGTCCAGCCGGCCTGGTCCCCCGACGGCCAGTTCATCGCGTACCACGAGATGGCAGGCAACGGCATCTGGATCGTGCCGTCGCGTGGGGGAGTGGCGCGCAGACTGTCGGACTTCGGTGCCCATGCTGCGTGGTCGCCCGACGGGAGTCGGATTGCGTTCCAGTCCCTGCCGATGAACGACATCAATGCGCTTGGGATCCCCGGCTCGCTGTCGACCATCTGGGTCGTCAACGCGTTCGGGCGAGATCAACCGATGCCGGTGACCACGCCCGGCGACCCGCCGGGGCCGCACCTGACACCGGCCTGGCGGGGTCCACGTGACCTGCTCTTCGTGGTGCCTTCGGGCACGATCCAGGGGAACACGACGTCGCTCTGGGTTGTCGGCGTCGACGCGCGCGAGCGCCGGGAGCTCGGTACCCACCGGACTCTGTCGGCGGAATACGTGATGGCGCCGGGCGGCAGGGGCATCTACTTCGTCTCGCACGGCACGAACACCATCTGGTGGCTTCCGCTCGCGGAGGACGGGACGTTTTCGGGCGAGCCGCAGCCTACCGGGCTCGCGACGGGCGGATCGAAGATCGCACAGCTGGCGATCTCGCAGGACGGGCGCCGGCTCGCCTGGACCGCGCTGGATTCGACCGGGCATGTCTGGGCGGCTGACGCCGGACCTACTGGCATGGCCGCGGCGCCTCTGACCGAGGGAAGCGGCGTGCGCTTCAGCTTTCCGGCGCCGGCAGCGGATGGCCGAGTGGTGCTCGTCGGGAGCCGGCCAGGGTCGAACGCGAGTCTCTACCTCCTTCCTCCCCGTGCACCGCTCCGTCAGTTGACGACCGACTCCAGGAACTACGGAGGGCCGCGGTGGATGCCCGGCGAGCGGGAGATCGCCTACGTCAGCTATCACGACGAGCGTCCCGGCTTCTGGGCGTTGGACCCCGAAACGGGCCGCGATCGCCTGCTCTTCCTGCTTGCCGATCTCCCGCTGCCGCCGGGAGGCAGCCAGCCCTCGTCCGCGGCGCCCTCGACCAACGTTGCCATCACTCGCGACTTCACGCGCCTTGCCTGGTCGCTCGTCCGGGAAGGAGCCGCCAACGTATGGACCGTTTCGCTCCACGAGTCGCGTCCGTACGGTGTGCCCGTCCAGCGGACCTTCGAACGCGAGGGCGGGAGCTATCCGACCTGGTCGCCTGACGGCCGCTGGCTCGCGTATCAGTGTGCCGAAGGGACGGACACCCATGTGTGTGTGACGGGCGCAGACGGCGTGGGCCGGATCCAGCTGACGCGCGAAGCCGGACAGAGCTGGGTCGGCGGCTGGGGTCCCGACAACGACACCATCGTCTTTGCGGCGCGCCGGCAGGCCGTATGGAACGTGGCAGCGGTCTCGAGATCCACCTCGATCGTCCGCACGCTGACGCAATTCACCGAGCCTCGCATGTTCGTCCGCTATCCTCGGTGGGACCGCGCCGGAAACCGCGTCGTGTTCGAGCGGTCGGAGACGAGCGGGCGGCTGTGGCTGGTCGAGCTTGCCCCGGTTCATACAGGAGGTCAGGAGATCAGGAGGTGAGGAACAGGAGATCAGAACCTCAGGCCGATGGCGACGGGTCCGCGGTCGAACGACTCGGTCTCACCTCGTCTCCTGCCCCCGTATGGTGGTACGCCGCGGCCTGAAGTTTGTACAGCTCCGCGTATTGCCCACCCCTCGCCATGAGCTGTGCATGCGTTCCGGATTCCACCAGCCGGGCGCCGTCGAGCACGACGATGAGATCGGCCATGCGGACGGTCGAGAAGCGGTGCGAGACGAGAAGCGTGATGCGGCCCGCTTCGTCTTCAGATGAGCCGCGTGTCGCCGCGGCGTAGCGTTCGAACAGCGCATGCTCGGTCTCGGCGTCGAGCGCGGCGGTGGGCTCGTCGAGTACCAGCAACAGCGGCCGATCCCGCATGAACCCGCGCGCCAGCGCGAGCTTCTGCCACTGGCCGAACGACACCTCGACGCCTTCAGGCCAGGTCGGGCCGAGCTGCGTCTCGAGGCCCGAGGCGAGCCGCAGGATGACGTCGCCTGCGCCCGCACGATCGACCGCCGCGCCCACGGCCGGCTCATCGTCCAGGCGGGGCACGTCCCCCACGCCAATCGTGTGGCGGGCACGGAACTCGAACCGGAAGAAGTCCTGGAACGCGCCCGCGAGCCGCGCCCGCCACTGGTCGGCCGCCATGCGGGCGAGCGGCACATCGTCGACGAGGATCGATCCGGCCGTGGGCTCGTACATCTTCGCCAGCAGCTTCACCAGCGTGGACTTCCCGGCGCCGTTCTCTCCAACGATGGCCACGACCGAACCCGCGGGCAGGAAGATCGAGATGTCGTCCAGCACGAGACGCGACGTGCCCGGGTATGCAAACGAGAGGTGGTCGAGCCGGATGCCGTGGCGCAGCACCTGGGGCACCGGCAGGTCGGCAGATCCGGCCACCGATACCGCGTAGTCTTCGAGCCATGCCAGACGCCGGGACCCGTCCATCCAGAAGCCCCGCAGGAACCCGATCTCCCCGACCGTGGCGCCGAGGTACGCGGAGAGCCTCGAGCCCGCTGCGAGAACGAGCAGCACGGCCTCGGCCGGTGCGCCGAGGCCCGACGAGACGAACACGACGGCGCCGACGTACCCGAGCCCGAAAACCGTCCAGGCCAGCGTGTGCCACGCAGCGGATCCCCATCGCGCGGCCGCGATGGGCGCGTTTCCCCGCTCCCATGCCTCGCGGCGCTCGACGATAAGGCGATCGCCGATGCCGGTCGCCCGCACTTCCTTGCCCGGAGGCGCCGTGGTCGCCGTCGTGAAGAGGTGGCGGGCGAGGCGATCGGCCTGCGCGCCGCGCTCCTGCGCCGCGCGCTCGACGGCAGGCCGCCAGGTCGACACCAGCACCGTCGGCACCGCAAAGAGGACGAGCAGGACGAGCGAGATGTGGATCGACGCGAGCAGGGCGACGGTGACCCCTAGCCGCAGGATCCATCCGCACGTCGAGAACAGCGACATGTACATGTGGTCGAGCACGAACACCTGATCGCGCAGCATCGCCAGCCGGTCGAGATAGTCGGGCCGCTCGTGGTGCGCGATCGTGGCCACCGACGCCTGCAGGCGCGCGACGTGCGCTTCGAGGGCGATTGTCACCTTGTCGCGGAAGCGCCGCTGCACGCGGGTGCTGACCGTTCGAAGAAACCACGTCGCCGCAGCCGACACACCCAGTCCGGCGGCGGACGTGAGGATCAGGCCGGACCTGCCCTCGAGGACGCCCCGGCCGAGCAGCATGAGCCAGAGCGCGAGCAGGGCATCGGGCAGCGCCGCGAGCTGCGAGAGCACGAACGCTGCCACCATCAGCCGCGGCTCGTGCCGGTAGCCCAGCCGGCACAGCCGCCACATCGACGACAACGCAGGCGGCAGCTCGTCCCGGTTCGAACGAGTCAGTTGCATGTCCGTGTCCGTGTTCCTCACAGGAGGTCAGGAGATGAGGAGAAAACAACAGGAGGCCAGGAGATCAGGAGAATCTCTGGGGTTTCTGGTCTGTGACCTTCTCTTCGTCTTTCCCGACTCTTCGATCTCGCTCACGATCTCGCGATCTCGACGTTTACCAATCTCCGTTTACCGATCTCCTGATCCCTGTTCAACAACCTCTTGACCTCCTGATCTCCTGTTCTAACCTCTTGATCTCCTGATCTCCTGTCCAAATCTCCTGATCTCGCGCACCGCCTACGCCAGCACGTCATAGGCCTTGCCTTCCTCATCCTCCGCCGTGAAGCGCCTGGCCTGCAGATCGAACATCGTGCGATAGCGCCCGCCGAGCGCCATCAGCTCGTCGTGGGTTCCCAGCTCCATGACGCGGCCCTCTTCGAGCACGCAGATGCGATCGGCGTGGCGCACGGTGGAGAAGCGGTGGGAGATGAGGATCGTCGTGCACCGACGGGTGGCGGCGAGGACGCGATCGAAGATCTCCGCCTCGCCGCGCACGTCGAGCTGGGCGGTGGGCTCGTCGAGGAGCGCGACGCTGGCGCCCTGATGTACGGCGCACAGCGCACGGGCGAGGGCGACGCGCTGCCATTGTCCGCCCGACAGCTCGGCGCCGCCGGTGTAGCCGCGGCCGAGCATCGTGTCGAGGCTCGCGAGTCCGGTCCCGCCGGCCAGTTCGAGCGCCGCGGCGATCGCCTCGTCTGGCGCGCCTGACGGGGCGATGTTGTCGCGCAGCGGCAGCTCGAAGCGGATGAAGTCCTGGAAGACCGCGCTCAGGCGGGCGCGCCACGAGTCCAGCGAGAGCGCGCGCAGGTCGACGCCGTCGATCTCGATCGCGCCGGCCTGCGGGTCGTACAGCCGGCACAGCAGCTTGGCGATCGTCGTCTTGCCGGCGCCGTTCTGCCCGACGATGGCGAGAGACGAGCCGGCGGGGATCGTGAGGTCGAAGTGTTCGAGAACGGGGCGGCCGCGGCGGTAGGCAAAGCTGACGTCGCGGAAGCGGATTGCACGCGCCGGCAGACCGGCCGCCGAATGCGTGCCGGACGGGAGCGCGCCGGCGGGCCCCATGGCCGATTCCAGGCGCAGGACGGCGCCAACGGGCGCCGAGGCGCCGTCGAGCGCCCAATTCAGCCCGCCGAAGGCGACCATCGACACGCCGACGGCGCTCTGCGCGAAGACGACGACCCGTCCCAGGTCGAGCGCGCCGTTGGCCGCCGCGGCCGCCAGCGACCAGAACACCACGACGTTGGCGCCGAGCACGATCAGCAGGCTCCAGATCACCGGCTTCTGCCGGAGCCGCGTGGCCTCGTACTGCAGGGCATGCAGCCGCGTGCGGCGCGCGATGAAGCGATCGATGACCCAGCCGGCGAGTCCGAACAGGCGCAGCTCCTTCGAGGGCGCGGGGTCGACGGCGAGCCGGAAGATGTACTCGGAGTCGCGCTGGGCGCCGCGCACCTCGCTGGTGTTGCGGTCCCGCCAGACGCCGCTCTCGCGCAGCAGCCAGTGCGTGGCCAGCCATGCGCTGCCAAGCAGCAGCGGCGCCCACCAGCTGTACGCTGCGAGCACCACGACCGACGAGATCCC
>DATIEW010000863.1:0-9908 GCA_035455585.1 Vicinamibacterales bacterium
AGCGCCGCGTCGGCCACGGACGTCGTGATGGGGCCGATACTGTCGAGAGACGAAGCGAAGGCCAGAAGGCCATACCGCGAGACGCGGCCGTAAGTCGGCTTCAGGCCGACAACGCCGCACAGCGCGGCGGGCTGCCGGATCGAGCCGCCGGTATCCGACCCCAGCGCGAGGGGGACCATGCGGGCGGCGACGGCGGCGGCCGAACCGCCGCTGGATCCGCCGGGCGTGCGGTCGCCGGCCCAGGGATTCCGTGTCGGTCCGAACGCGGAGTTCTCCGTCGACGATCCCATGGCGAATTCGTCACAGTTGGTCTTGCCAACGACTACCGCGCCTGCGCCGACGAGCCGCTCGACGACGGTGGCGTCGTACGGGGAGACGTACGACGCGAGGATTCGCGACCCGGCCGTTGTCGGGGCTCCTCGCATGCAGATGTTGTCCTTGAGCGCGATGGGCACGCCGACGAGCGGCATCGCCGCCCAGGCGTCGCGGCGCCGGTCGAGCCGGGCCGCATGCGCCAGAGCCGCCTCAGGAGAGACCGTGTGAAACGCGTGCACCGCCCGATCCCCGGCGGCGATGCGATTCAGCGCCGCCTGGCAGATCTCGACTGCCGAGGCGCGGCCGCTCCGGACGGCCTCGGTCACCTCGCGCGCGCACTCGAACGACGTCATCTTTCGAAGACTCGTGGTACTTTGAACAGGCCGGCCGCCGTGTCGGCATCGGGCGCCTGGGCGAGCGCGTCGCCGCGGTTCAGGGACGGACGGACGAGGTCCTCCCGCAGCGCACCGGAGACGCCCGCTGGGTGCGAGGTCGCCGGCACCCCGGTCGTGTCGACGCTTCGGATATGGGCGGCAAAGGCCAGGATGTCGCCAAGCTGCCGGGCGAAGAGAGCCCTCTCATCGGCCGTCAGCGCGAGGCGCGCGAGCTCGGCGAGCCGTTCGATCTCGTCCGGGGCAAAGCCGTCTGGCACGACTGGTGATCGTAGCACGGCGATCCTGCGCAGGGTCCTCAGGGAGGAAGCCATGGCTATCAGACCTGCGGCTGTAGCCGGTTCGTGGTATCCCGGCACGGCGGGCGCCCTGACGCGCGAGGTCGACGCGTATCTCGACGCTGCGCCGGCGGGCCCGGATGGCAGAGTCGTCGCCGTCATTGCCCCGCATGCCGGCATCATGTTCTCGGGTCCCGTGGCCGCTCATGCGTACAAGGCTGCCGCCCGGGGCGCGTACGACGTTGTCGTCCTGGTTGGCCCATCGCACTTCGTGGGATTCGATGGTGTCGCCGCGTATTCCGAGGGTGCGTTCGACTGCCCGCTGGGGCCGGCGCGAATCGATTCCTCCGTTGCCGGCGCGATCGCCAGATCCCCCATCGTCGTCGAGCGGCCTGCCGTGCACCGCCGCGAACACTCCCTCGAGATGCAACTGCCGTTTCTCAAGCGGCTGCTGCCCGAGGTACCGATCGTGCCGTTGCTGATGGGATATCAGACGCGGGCGACTGTCGAAGGCCTGGCGACCGCGCTCGCCGAGGGACTGGCGGCACGGCGGGCGCTGCTGGTCGGAAGCACCGATCTTTCGCATTACTTCGATGCGCAGACTGCGGTGGATCTCGACGCACGAGTCCTGGCGCGCGTTGCCGCGTTCGACCCGGACGGACTGCTCGGGCTCTTCGAGCAGTATCCGGAGGAGGAGCGTGGACGCTTCGTCGCATGCGGAGGAGGGCCGGCCATTGCAGTGCTGATGGCGGCCCGCGCGCTGGGCGCGCGCGAGGCGCGCGTCTTGACGTACGCTCATTCGGGCCAGGTCTCCGGCGATCTGGAGGGGGTCGTGGGGTATATGGCTGCCGCAATCGGGGACTTCACGATGGCGCCGGCATGATGCCCGGTCGCCCGCAGATTCCATGGACGCCGCGAAGCGATCCGCCATGCTGACCGATGACCAGCGGCACCGGCTGGTCGCCGTGGCGCGCAGCTCCGTGCTGGCCCGGGTCGGGAGGCTGGCCGCCCTGATCGATGACGTTCCCGGCCTGCCGGCGGCGTCGGGTGTCTTCGTGACGATCAGGACGCGCGGCGAGCTGCGTGGTTGCCTGGGCACGCTCGAGTGCGGCGAGCGCCTGGTGGACGAAATCGCGCGGTGCGCGGCGGAAGCGGCTTCCGTCGATCCCCGATTCCCACCGGTCACGGTCGACGAGCTGGAGGAGATCTCGATCGAGGTATCGGTGCTCGGACCTCTGGAGCCGATCGATCCGAACGACCCGGAGGCGGTCGTCATCGGCATGCACGGGCTCGTCGTCGAGCACGGACGCCGCCGCGGTCTGCTGCTGCCGCAGGTGGCAATCGAGTGGTCCTGGACGCGGGAGCAGTTCCTCAGCCAGACCTGCATCAAGGCCGGGCTGCCCGTGAATGCCTGGCGGCGCGGCGCTGCCGTGTTCCGGTTCGCTGCCGAGGTGTTCGGCGACGAGTAATGCCGCGCCTCGGTGCCCACATGTCGATCGCCGGCGGTCTCGCGCGAGCCGTCGACCGCGCGGAGGCGACGGGCTGCGAAGCGCTGCAGATCTTCACGAAATCCACCGGACAGTGGCGTGCCCGGCCGCTGGCCGCCGAGGAGGTGAAGCTGTTCCGGTCGCGCGTGGAGCAGGCCGGCATCAGGCCCGTGGTCGCGCACACCAGCTACCTGATCAACCTCGCGTCGACTGCGCGTGGCGTCCGGGAACAGTCCGTGGCCGCGCTCGGCGAGGAGCTGGATCGGGCCGAGGCGCTCGGTCTCGACGGCCTCGTGCTGCATCCTGGATCGTTCACGACCGGCAGCGAAGCAGGAGGGCTGCGGCTGATTGCCGAGGCCCTCGAACGTGTGCTCCGGGCTCGACGTCGGGGACGCACGGCCGTGCTGCTCGAGCACACGGCCGGCCAGGGCACGAACCTCGGACACCGCTTCGAGCACCTCGCGGAGATCATCGCGCGCCTCGACGGGTCGCCGCGCATCGGGGTCTGTCTCGACACGTGCCACCTGCTCTGCGCCGGCTACAACATCGGCTCGAACGCGGGCTACCGTGACACCTTCCGCCGGTTCGATCGCTCGGTCGGGCTCGATCGGCTGCGGCTGTTTCACCTCAACGACTCGAAGAGGCCGTGCGGCAGCCGCATCGACCGGCACGAGCACATCGGACAAGGATGCCTTGGTCTCGAGCCGTTCCGCCGCATCCTGAACGATCGGCGGTTCGCGTCGCTGCCCATGCTGCTCGAGACGCCGAAGAGCGACGGGCGGGAGCGGGGGCGCGACGTCGACCCGCTCGACACCCGCAACCTGCGCACGCTGCGCAGGCTGTTGAAAAGAAGGAGCTAGGAGCTAGGAGCTAGGAGCTAGCCGGGAGCTGGGAAAGCGTTCCGGCTCCGCGTACAGCCAGAGGCGGGTCCGATCGAGCGGAACCTCGATCCCGGTGTGCCAGCGGGCGCCGGCGTCCTTCCCGACGCGTACGTCGTAGACACCTGCGGGCACGACGAAAAGCGCGTATCCGTTGCCGCGTCTGGGCTCCACCACCACCTTGTCGCGGCGTCCGGACGGGTAGAGCGAAACGTCCAGCGTGGCCGCCCCACCCGCGCGGACCTGGAGCGCGCCGAAGCCGCTCGAGAAGTTGACGACCTCCAGGTGCCGCCCTCCTTCGTCGGGGTACGGCATCACGACGAGACGGTTGGCCCAGCGGATGTTGAGCACCTGCCCGTCACGCTCGAGAATCGCCTGCACATCGTAGATACCCTGCGGCACCGGCAGTTCGAGACCACCGCGGGCCCCAGACAGCCGCGCGAACGGCTCGCCACGATCCCCTGCCTTGTGGATGGTCACGCGCGTGTCGGACGTGACCTCGGTGGCGCCGAGGTAGATTCGCAGCTCCAGGGTCAGACCGGAGGGCGGCGGCTGCTGGGAACGAGTCGCCGGCAGGGACGCCACCACGAGTGCGAGCAGGAATCCCCGTAGCATTGCAGGATCTTAACAGAGGGCCGAGCCCTAAACGGCGGCCTCGGAACGGCCGTGCGGATGCTATCGTAGTCCTGTTCATGGACGTGTATCTCGTTCCCCTCGGCGTCGACCGGTACGAGCTGTACTGCGAGCTGTCCGACACGCCCGAGGAGGTCGAGAGCGGCTCCCCGGATACTTCACCGCCGGGGAAGTCCAACGACCCGTTGACAGCCGCGATGCGGTGGGTGCGAGGGTTCTTCCAACGGATGGCGCAGCGCTTTCGCGACATGCTGGCGGAAGCGGAGCGGAACCGGCTTCAGCCGCAGGAGTCTCCCGCCGAGGCTGGTTGGGCCGGGCGGCTCAAGGTGCGGATGATGCGGTGGGTAGCGGAGAGCATCGCGGAGCAGCGGCTCCTGTGGCACCTGCGGCGGCAGCAGTCCGCGGTTCTGCACCATCCGGATGACATGGCCGAGGTGCGCGCGCTGGCACTGATGCGCCATCAGCTCGGACGCGACTTCGAGAGGCACCGCTTCTGGCTGATCATCGATTCCGTCGGGTTCGTCGCCTCCGGCCTCTTCGTGCTGATTCCGGGACCCAACGTCATCGCCTACTACTTCGCCTTCCGGGCCGTCGGCCACTATCTATCGATGCGGGGCGCGCGGCAGGGCCTGCGGGTAATCTCCTGGAAGGCCGAGCAGAGCGCGCCGCTCACCGCGCTCCGGCAGGCCATAGGGCTGGCACCGGACATCCGGCTCCGCCGCGTTCACGAGGTGGCCGACAGCCTGCACCTGGCGCACCTCGCCCGCTTCTTCGAGCGCGCGGTCGTTCCCAGTTCCTGAAGCCGAGTCAACACCCAATCTCCAACTCCCAACTGCCAAGCCCAGAACTTGGGTGTTGGGAGTTGGAAATTGGGCATTGACGCCGCTGGCGTTTTCGCGCCCTCGTTCCAGACCCGCTGTATACTGCGGCCGTTGAAGCTCAAGGACATCGCGGAACGCCTCGGGTGTGTGCTCGAGGGCGACGGCGACATCGAGATTCGAGGCGTCGCCGGCATCGAGGACGCGGGCCCTGGCGAGCTGACCTTCTTCACCAACCCGAAATACACGGCGGCGCTGCGCACGACGCGGGCGGCGGCGGTGATCCTCTCCGACGCTGCGGATGCGGCGCCCTGCGCGATGCTGCGCGCGGAGCAGCCGTACCTCGCATTCGCCCGCGCGGTGGAGCTCTTCGCCGATGATTGGCGTCCGGCTGCCGGCGTGCACCGCCTCGCGCTCGTGTCTGACGGGGCGTCGCTGGGGCCGGACGTATCAATCGGGCCGTTCGCCGTGATTGGCGATGGCGCACGGATTGGCGCGCGCACGATCCTGCATCCCCACGTCACCGTCGGACGGGGGGCGGAAGTGGGCGAGGACTGTATTCTGCACGCGCGCGTCTCGCTGCGCGAGCGAGTTCGCGTCGGCAACCGGGTCATCATCCAGGATGGCGCGGTGGTCGGAAGCGACGGCTTCGGGTTTGCCAGGCGCGCCGACGGCACGCACCACAAGATCCCGCAGATCGGCAGCGTCGTCATCGACGACGACGTGGAGATAGGCGCGAACTCGGCGATCGATCGGCCGGCGGTGGGGGAGACGCGGGTCGGGGCGGGAACCAAGATCGACAACCTGGTGCAGGTCGCGCACGGCGTGCGCATCGGCCGCGACGTCCTGCTGGCCGCGCAGGTCGGGATCGCCGGAAGCACGACGATCGAGGATTCGGTCACGCTCGCCGGCCAGGTCGGCGTGGCGGGCCACCTGACGCTCGGCAGGGGCGTCGTCGCGTCGGCGCAGTCAGGCATCCCGAATTCGGTCGATGCCGGCGCGTTCGTCTCGGGTTATCCCGCCATTCCCAACCGCGAATGGCTGAAGTCCTCTGCCGTCTTCCGCCGGCTGCCCGAGATGCGCAGGCAGATGGCGGAGCTGGAACGCCGGATCGCGGAGCTCGAGGCGCGGCTCAAGGCCTGAAGGGGGCAGTTCGTCCCCATTCCACCGCCCCGGCGCGGCCCCTGTGCCATAATCGAAGTTCCATGCCTGTCACACCACCAGCGTGGGGCTCCGCCCCAGACCCCGGCTCGGTCCCGCCTCCGCCAAGGCTCCTGCGAGGCTCGCCGAAGCGCCTTCGTCGCGAAGGTGGCGCTTGCGGGGACCCCCACGCCCCGCGCCGCTCCGTCCCACCCCACGATGCACAGAACGCATCGTGGGGGCCCCGGCTCCGTCGCCCGACCCGGCTTCCCCGGGTGGCGCTCGGCGCGGCCCTGGCGCTTGCCGCGTTGCTGGCCCTCGACCCGATCGCGAGGGCGGCCGTGCGCCCCCCCAAGCTCGACTACACCATGACCACGCTGCCGAACGGCCTCAAGGTCGTCTTCCTCGAAGACCACTCGACGCCGATCGTGCAAGCGGAAATCTGGTATCACGTCGGCTCCAAGAACGAGAAGAAAGGCCGCACCGGGTTTGCGCACCTCTTCGAGCACATGATGTTCAAGGGGTCGAAGAACGTCGAACCCGAAGGCCACCCGTCCTGGATCTCGAGCATCGGCGGGCAGAGCAACGCCTACACGAACGAAGATGCGACGGTCTTCTGGCAGACGGTCCCGGCGCAGTACCTGCCGCTCGTGCTCTGGCTCGAGGCCGATCGCATGGCGTCGCTGCGGATTGACGAGAAGGTGTTCGAGACCGAGCGCGAGGTCGTGAAGGAAGAGCGCCGGATGCGCATCGAGAATCAGCCGTTCGGGAGGCTGAACGAGATCGTCTACGACCAGGCGTTCACGGTGCACCCCTACAAGCACCCGACGATCGGCAGCATGGCCGACCTCGAGGCGGCGTCCATCGAGGACGTGAGGGAGTTCTTCCGCACGTACTACGTGCCCGAGAACGCGACGCTGGTGCTGGTCGGCGATTTCGACACGAAGGAGGCGCTCGGGCTGGTGAACCAGTACCTCGGCCGCATTCCCAAGTCGGAGCGGCCGGTGCCGCGGGACATTCCGAAGGAGCCGCCCCAGACGAAGGAGCGCCGCGTCCGGCTCGAGGAGAACTGGCCGCTGCCGGCCGTCGTGGTCGCGCATCACATCACCTACGACGGCCACCCGGACTCCTACCCGCTGCACATCGCGTCGAAGGTGCTGTCGGACGGCCAGAGCTCGCGAATCTACCGCAGGCTGGTGTACGAGAAGCAGCTCGCGCTCGCCGCCTTCGGCGGGGGCAACATCATCGAGGATCCCAATCTGTTCTTCGCGGTTGCGATCGTCCAGCCGGGCAAGAGCCCGGAGGAAGCGATCGACGCGCTCATTGCGGAGCTCGACCGGCTGAAGGCGGAGCCGATCAGCGCGGCGGAACTGCAGCAGGCGAAGAACCAGTTCGCGCGCGATTACATCCTCGGACGGGAATCGAACAAGGACAAGGCGATGCACCTCGGCCACGCGGCCGTGATCCACGACGACATCACGACGGCCGACGGCGAGTTCGACATCTTCATGAGAATGACCGAGGCGGACGTCCAGCGGGTGGCCCGCACCTACTTCACGCCGGAGAACCGGCTGGTGCTCACGATCATGCCGAAGGGATCGGGGTCCGGACAGGAGCCACAGCAGTGACGCACGGGTCCGGCGGCGGCGCGCGGCGGGATCCTGTCGCGGCTCGCGGGATTGCGAAGCGTCTTTGCTGCGGTCTGGCCACGGCGGCGCTGACATTTCTGGCGGGCGCAGCCTCGGCACAGGTGGCCAACTGGCCCTCCGAGCGGCCGCCGCGTCCGCTATCGGCGCGCCAGGTCAAGTTCCCGCCCTATCAGTTCAAGACGCTGGCCAACGGCCTGCAGGTGATTGCGGTCTCGCATCACGAGCAGCCGGCCGTCAGCCTTCGACTCATTCTGCGGGCCGGCGGGGCGCAGGATCCGGTTGACAAACCGGGCGTTGCCGCGCTGGCAGCCGCGCTGCTCGATCAGGGGACCACGACCCGTCAGGCCGAACAGATCGCCCAGACGATCGACTCGATCGGCGGCGCGATAGGCACGGGCGCCGGCACCGACCTGACCTACGTCAACGCGGTCGTCATGAAAGACAGCCTGGACCTCGCGCTCGACCTCGTGTCCGAGATCGCGAGGCGTCCGGCTTTCGCGCCCGAGGAAATCGAGCGGCAGCGCCAGCAGATGCTCTCGAGCCTCAAGGTGAGCTACCAGGATCCGGACTACATCGCCCGCGTCGTCTTCGATCGGCTGGTGTACGGCGTTCATCCCTACGGGCTTCCCGCCTCAGGGACGGCCGCCTCCATCGCCAGCATCACGCGCGACGATCTCGTGGCCTTCCACAAGACCTGGTTCGGGGCCAACAACGCGATTCTCGCGGTCGTCGGCGACGTCACGGCCGAAGAGGCGTTCGCCGGCGCCGAGCGGGCGCTCGGGAAGTGGGAGCGTGTACCGCAGACGGTGACAACGTCCACCGAACCGCCGCCACCCACCCGCCGGGTCGTCGTCATCGACCGTCCCGGCGCGGTGCAGACGGAGATCCGGGTCGGCAACATCGCGCTCCCGCGCAAGCATCCGGACTTCCTTGCGCTGGACCTCGCGCTGAAGATCCTCGGCGGGGAAGGCGGCAATCGCCTGCACCGTGTGCTGCGCTCCGAGCGCGGGCTGACGTATGGCGCTTCTGCCGAGATCAACGCGCTGAAGGAGGCTGGAGATCTGGTGGCCGAGACCGATACGCGGTCGGAAACCACCGGCGAAGCCCTGCGGCTCATCGTGGACGAGATGTGGCGGCTGCAGCGGACACGCGTCCAGGAGCGGGAGCTGGCCGACGCCCAGGCGTACCTCACCGGCAACTTTCCTCTGACCATCGAGACGCCGTCAGCGATCGCGCTCCAGATCCTCAATGCGATCTTCTATGGCCTGGACCTCGACGAGCTGCAGACCTTCCGCGAGCGGGTGAACGCGGTCACGCCAGACGACATCCAGCGCGTCGCCAGGGAATATTTCCGGCCCGATCGTCTGTCCATCGTCCTCGTCGGCGATGCCTCGGTGTTTGCCGGACAGCTTCCGGGCGTCGGCTTCGAGCAGTTCGAGCGCATCCCGCTGTCCGCACTGGATCTGGCCTCCGCGGATCTGCGCCGGGCGTCCGCGGTGCCCGCCCGCCGCGACGGGCCGCCGCCGGGCGAGTCTCGGGCGGGAGGCGGGAGCGGGATGGACGCCCGCGCGCTCATCGATCGCGCGGTGCAGGCCAAGGGAGGGCTCGCGAAGCTGCGGTCCATCCGCACGATGAAGGTCGAAGCGTCGATGCTGATCGACTCCGGGCAGGACCGCGTGGAAGTGCCGACGACGACGTGGATTCGATATCCGGATTCGTTCCGCATCGACGCGCGCCTGCCCGCGGATGTCGTGACGCAGATGTTCACCGGCGGCGACTTCTGGGTGCAGGACCGCCGTGGTGTGCGCCAGGCGCCGGCCGAAGTCGCCGCCGAGATGCGCACGAACGTCCAGCGGGACTCGATTCCGCTTCTTCTGGCGCTGGCCGACGGGCGGGTGACGCCGCGCCGGGTCTCCGACGGTGACGAGACGGGTCCCATGCTGGAGGTCGAAACCGCCGGCATGCGTCTGACGCTCGTCTTCGATGCTCGAACGGCGCTCATCAGGCGACAGCGCTACGTGGTCCTCGGCGCCGCCAGCGCCACGGTTGCCGAAGAGACCTTCTCCGACTATCGCGATGTGGACGGCGTACAGGTCGCCTTCAAGGCCGTCGTCCGCCGCGAAGGCGCGCCTCGCGTGGAACGCAGCGTCACGCACTGCGCCTTCAACGTTCAGCTGCCCCCATCGGTTTTCGCCCGTCCGGGCTGATCCGGCCCACTACGCGCCTCGCAACGTGAATTCTCTACAAGCTGCGGCAGAGCATGACGGGCCAGGCGCGCCAAAGGCGCGCCCCGCCGGAGCGGAGCGGGGCGCAGGGGT
>DATIEW010000864.1:0-2820 GCA_035455585.1 Vicinamibacterales bacterium
GAGCGAGGCAATCAGATACGCCAGGTCGGCGCGATGGGCCACGTGCGGCAGCAGCGCGCTGTACTTTTCATAGAGGGCCGGCCAGTCCGCGCCGTGCATCGCCGCGTCGTAGAAGAACTCCCGCTGGATGCGCCATGTTTCGCGAAAGATGTGGGCCCACTCGAGACGTGGATCGATCGACGCCTCGAGCGAGCCGACATCGATGGCGCCGTCGCCCACTCTCGGCGGTGTCGGGCGGTCTGTAGGGACGATGCCCCATCGGTTTCCGTCGGCGCGATAGAGCAATCGCTTGGCGTCGGCAGAGAGCGTGTACGAGCGCACGCCTTCGAGATACGGTGCCGCCTTCCGCTCCCGCAGGTGATAACGATGAATCGTCAGCGGGGGTGCGCCCGCCGCTCTCGGCGTCTCCGCGTAGAAGAGTGTCCCCGCACTCCCCGGTACGAGTGCACTGTAGTCTGCGGCGGGGACGCCCAGCGCCAGGATCCGCTGACCCATGCTTTGCACGTCGATGCGGACCGCGGCCGGACTCGGCGCCTTCGGATCGGCCAGTGGCTTGCCAGCGGGCTGGGACGACGACGGCTTCGCCGGCGGCGCGACCACCTCGTCCCCCGTTTCTGGCAGAAGCGGTGATGGCTCGCTGGCGCTCAACACCGCCAGATAGATCGCCCGCGTGACGGGACGATCCACCGAGCTCATTTCCAGCCAACCCGTCCGCAGCGCGTAGTTCGTGCTCGCCAGAAAGTACAGATACTTGCCGCTGGCGTCGAAGACCGGCGATATGGCGTCGGAAAGCCCGTCGGTGATCTGATACGACCTGCGGTCGGCGATCGAGTACACGAATATGGCCCGCAGGTGGCTGTCGAGGCTCTTGGAGTACGCCACCCAGCGCGAGTCCGGCGACCAGGCCGCATCGAACCGCCGGCCTGGATCGTCGTACGTGTCCGTGTCGAGCTTCGCCGCGGCTCCCGTCGCGATGTCGATGCTCCACAGGTTGAGGTGATTGTCCTCGAGCAGCAGCAGGCTGCCGTCGGGAGACCACGCGGGCGCGGAGAAGAACGCGTTGGAAGGCAGCGCTATCGCACGAGGCCTGCTGGCGCCGGTCTGCTCGCCGATCATCAACTGGTACTCGCCGCTCGCATCGGACAGCCAAGCTATCTGCGCGCCGTCGGGCGACCACACCGGGCTGCGATCGTGGACGCCGGCGCTCGCCGTGAGATTGCGCGCCTGTCCCTTCTCGGTGGGAAGCGTGTGGATGTCGCCACGCGCCTCGAAGGCCGCGCGCACGCCGGTCGGTGACAGCACGGCGCCGCGAATCATGGCGGCGACCTTTTTCATCTGGGGACGCGCCCAGGGGAAATCGGCTGTCACCTCGATCGAGAGCTGCTGCGACTTGCGCGTGGCGGCGTCGACGAGATGGATGTAGCCGGCCTGCTCGTAGACGATCGCGTCAGGACCCGCCGACGCGCTCATGATGTCGAAGTCGTCGTGCCGCGTCAGCTGGGCGACCTGCCTGGTGCGAGTGTCGTAGCTGAAGAGATTGCTGGTGCCGGCGCGGTCGGAGAGAAAGTACACGGTGTCGCCGACCCACATGGGGGAACTGTCGTTGCTGTTCGTCCACGGCAGCTTCGCCACCGCGTAGTCATCGAGGTTGATCACGCGAATCGGATGCGTGCGGCCGCCGCGGTAATGCCGCCACTGGCTGCTCTGTTCCTGCGCCCACTCGGCGAACATCGCGGTGGACACATCCTCGTACGCGAGGCGGCGGCCGTCGGGCGAATAGGCGCCGGTGATCGCGCGGGGCATCGGCAGCATGTCCGGCAGACCGCCGGCAGGAGCCGGCCCGGCGTCCTGCGATCCGCCATTCGTCGGCCTCGCTCTCCCGACGCCAATCGTCCACAGACGGAAATAGGGGCTGACGCTGGGCAACGGCACGGCGCCGCGCGTCGACGCGAAGATGACGCGGCGCCCGTCTGGGCTCCAGCCACGCGCCGCATCGATTCCCGGGTGATACGTCAGCCGCGCCGGGTCTCCACCGAGCGCCGACATCACGTAGACGTCGGTGTTTCCGCCGACCGTTGCCGTAAACGCGATCAGCGAACCATCGGGTGACAAGTGCGGGTCGGTTTCGACGAACGGCGTGGACGTGAGACGGCGGGCGGTGCCGCCGGTCCGTCCGACCGCCCAGAGATCGCTGGCATAGGCGAAGGCGACGAGTTCCCGGCTGACCGTGGGCCGGCGAAGCAGTCGAGTTTCCTCTGCAGCAGCGACGGCTGGCAGGAGCACGCAAAGCAGGGCGGAGAGAAGGCGGAGCTGTGACACGTTCAACCTCGCAGCAGCAAACCGAAGACCAGGCTAGCCGAGACGAACTGCATCTCGGCGAATCGTCAGGGCATCGACGAACGCTTCATTGACCTCGAACCCGATGCCGGGACGCGCCGGCGCTTCGATCGTGCCTGCCTGGCTGACCGAGACAGGCGGTTCGATGATGTCCTGTTCCCACAACCGTACCGATGCGGAGACATCGCCGGGCAGCGTGAAGCCTGACAGCGTCGAGAGGGCGATGTTGTGGGCACGCCCGATGCCGGCCTCGAGCATTCCGCCGCACCACACCGGCATTGCGTGCGCCTCCGCGAACGCTTGAATATCCTTCGCCTCGCTGTACCCGCCGACGCGGCCGAGCTTCATATTGATGATCCGGCACGCGCCGAGCTCGTGGGCGTGCCGCGCGTTGGCGAGGCTGACGATCGATTCATCGAGGCAGATCGGGGTGTTGAGGCCATGCTGCAACCTGGCGTGATCGACGAGGTCGCCGGGTGCCAG
>DATIEW010000865.1:0-11104 GCA_035455585.1 Vicinamibacterales bacterium
GCGATGCCCTTCTTGAACTCGGCGATCTCGTCCGGCCCGATCTTCACGGAGACCCTCGTCCTGTTCGGCCCGCCGACGGCGTCGCGGTCGGGATTGACCCCTCGGGCCCCCGCCGAGGCGACTGTCTGCGTCTGCTGGGCCTGGGTGCCTCCACCCGGACGAAGCCTGCCCAGCACCCCACCGAGGCTCGAAGGCTTGCTCGCGGGTTCCGGCTTCGCGGCCTCCTTGTCGCCGTCCTTCTTGTCCTCGCTCTTGTCGTCGGTCTTCTCGTCGCCACCGGCCAGCCCCCGGGCGCCTGGAGCGACCGTGGCCACCGCGCTCACCGGGGCGGCGTCCCACGCGACCATCTCCGTATAGCGCGCCTCGACGAGAGCCGTCGCCGTCAGCCTGCGATCGCGGATGGTCTTCTGGATGTTCGCGATGCGCTCCTTGATGAGGGGATGGGAGGCGAAGAGGCCGTTCGGCTCCTTGGCGTCTTTGTTCCGATCTGCGAGCTTGGCGAGCACGCTCGTCAGCCCCGCTGGCGCGTAGCCGACGCGGTTGGCAAGCTCGACACCCTTCTCGTCGGACTCCTTTTCGTCGTCCCGGCTGAACTTGTTGTTCAGCACGTCGTCGTAGACACGCCCGGCGAGCCGCGTGACGAGCGACTGCGTCATGCCGCCCGCCGCGCTGACCTCGTCCGAGGCGAACTTCACGCTGTCGCTCTTCTGAATCGCGTTGACCGTGTGCTTCTCCGTAATGTGCACGATCTCGTGCCCCAGCACGCCTGCGAGTTCGGCCTCGTTCTTGATGAGGCCGAGGAGCCCCCGCGTGATGTGCACGAAGCCGCCTGGCGCGGCAAACGCGTTGACGCCGTCGGTGTCCAGCACGACGAACTGCCAATCCAGATCCGGACGGGAGCTCACCTGTGCCAGGACGATCCCGACGAGCGAGACGTACTTCGTCACGCCAGCGTCCTGGTAGACGCCGAATTCGTTCACGATCCGGTCGCTGACCTGCTGGCCGGTCTCGCGCTCCTCCTGGTCGGAGATCTTCAGATCGGAGAGTTTCTGGATTTTCTGGGCTTTTTCGAGCGCCTTGTTGAGGGCGCCGAACTGCGCGTAGGACGGTGTGGCGAGCATCAGCAGCGCCAGGGCGAATGCTGGCCTTCTCATGGAGCCCCTTCCTCCGCAGACGCCTGCCCGGCGGCCCGTGGTTCGGCCGGCAGCGGCGACGGAACGGAAACCTCGAAGATGTCGACCGGCTGCGTCCGGCCCTTGACCACGACCCGGCCCAGCGGGCGGATATCGCAGCCGCCGCGCAGCCTGCGCCGGGTCGCTTCGCTGATGATAACGCGAGTCCGGTATTCCTTGTTCAGCGACTCGAGGCGCGACCCCAGGTTCACGTTGTCGCCGATGGCCGTATAGCTCATGATCGCCGACGAGCCGATGTTGCCGGCGATCATCTCGCCGGAGTTGATGCCTATGCCGATGTCGAGCGCAGGCCGCCCCTCGACCGCCCATTTCCGGTTGAGCTGCTCCAGTTCGCGCACCATGTCCACGGCCGCCGCCACGGCGTGCTCGGCGTGCCCGGCATCGTCGACAGGGGCCCCGAAGAGCGCCATCACCAGGTCGCCGACGAACTTGTCCACCGTGCCGCCGTGCCTGAAGACGACCTCCACCATGCGCGAGAAGTACTCGTTGAGCTGGCTCACGAGCGCTTCGGGATCGCCCTTTTCGGTGACGCTCGTGAAGCCGCGGATGTCGCAGAAGAGCACCGTCATGTCGCGACGCCGGCCGCCAAGCTCGGCGAGGCCGGGATCGGCCATGAGCTGGTCGTAGACGTCGCGCGAGACGTATCGGCCGAACAGGCGACTCACCTTCCTGCGCTCGGCGTCCTCGACGAAGTAGCGGTACGCGGTGCCCGCGAAGAGCGCGACCGCCATCACCAGGAGCGGCTGCACCAGCGCCACCGAGAGTCCCCGCGTCATGGCATACACGGAGAGCGCCAGCCAGGCCCCCGCGAGCAGAGCGGATCCTCCCGCCGCCGCCGCAAACGGCAGCGCAGCCGACATCAAGCCAATCAGAATCGCGCCCCCCGCGGTCGCTGCCACGGCCGACCAGCCTGGGGCGTGGGACAGGAATCGATTCGACAGCACGCTATCGGCCACGCTGGCGTGAAGGTCAATCCCCGCTAGCGTTCCTTCTCCAAGCGGAGTCTGGAAGGCATCGAGCAGACCCGACGCCGTCAGCCCGACGAAGACAATCTTGTCCTTGAATACCGCAGGATCGATGTCCGGCTTCTCGCCCGACAGGATCTTCCCCTCGGATTGCAGGAGATGACTCGCCTCGTAACTGACATACGGGCGTGCCCCGCCGCCGCCTGCCGCCGCCCTGTAGTCGATCAGCATCGTCTGCTGTTGACGCGTCGAGGAATCGGTCGCGCCGGGGACTTCGATTGGAACGAGCGGCACGCGGCCGTCGCGAATCCGGATCGCCGACTCCTCCAGCACGACCTCGCCGGGGGCGTATCCGCCGGCCGCCAGCGCCGCGGCCATTCCAAGCGACGGCATGTAGCGATCGCCGCTGCGGACGAACGGCACGATGCGGCGGGCCGGACCGTCCGGGTCGAGCGCGAGGAAATTGTGGCCGAAGCCGGCAGCCGCATCGGCCAGGCTGTCGTACGGAAGTTTGATGACCGGGCGTTCCTCGATCGCGGGACCCAGGCGGTACGGCGGCGCCGGCCACGACGCCTGCGGAACCTCCGCGCCGATCAGGCCCGGGTCCACGGCGTCGGCCAGCAGGATGACGTTGCCGGCGCGCCGGGACGCGTCAGCCAGCGCCTGATCGGAGCGGCTGCTGGTCATCGCCTCGCCGAGGAACGGATACGTAGCTTCGCGTTCGCGCTCCCAGAAGCCGATGTCGAGCGCGATCGCGCGTGGCGAGCCTCGATGCAGGTAGTCCACGAGCAGCGCGTGGAGGGCGCGGGGCCACGGCCAGCGCCCGACCAGCGGCGCCAGGTCGCGGATGGACGCGTCGTTGATCTCGACAAGGACGATGCCGGGATGGGCGGAGGCGGGATTGGCGGCCCTGCGGAGGCGCCAGTCGTAGGTTTTCAGCTCGGCGGTGTCGAGCCAGCCCAGGACGCCGAGCGCCAGCACGAGGCTGGCGGCCGCGACTCCAAGGGCGATTCCAGCGGCGATCCTGCGCACGGCCGGGATCGTACAGGGGAAGAGCCCCGCGCGCGAGCCTTGAAAGGCGAATCAGGCCGTCAGCCGGGATCCTGATCCTGCGCGGCCTGCCCAGTCCGTTGATTTCCTGTTCATTGTGCACCATATAGTCGGCGTGCCCGATTACCTCGGGGAGTTCGAGCAGCTCATCCTGCTGGCCCTTGCCCGTCTGGGCGACGAGGCCTACGGCGTGACGGCGCGGCGAGGTGATCGGCCTGCACCAGGATCGGAGCGAGGAGAGCTTGCGCACGCTGCTGAACGATCGCTTGGACGCCCGGCAGCGGGCCGCGTCGAGCGGTCCGCACCGACATGGACCGGCCCTACGTCAACGTCGTCGGCGAGATCCTGCCGGACGCCGAGATCGTCTTCCATACGCACGCACCAACTTCACAATCAGCGAGTCTGCAAACCATTCCTTTGGTCCTATCGACCTGGCTGAGCATTCGTAAACGCGCTGGGCGCGTGCAACAGCCTTACCAGCGAGAGGGCCCTCGTACTCTTGCCAAAGGATGAGGCGGCCCATCGCGGGGGCAACTCCGCAAGAAAGCGAATGAGAAGGCAGATCAAGCCGGAAGGAGTTTCCTACGGTCTCAGAGCCGGAGGGATATCGATGTCGACGGCGACCACATCGGCGAGGGGGCGCCAGAGCGGCAACCCCGTGGGATGGTGGGCACGGGCACAGAATTGAGGACCGGTTCCGCGATGAAAGTCAGGGAGCTTTCTCAACGAACAGATCCGCGACTGGCATGGACCAGCCTGACACGGCCGGTTCGGCTTCGGCACGCTCATCGCGACGATACGTCGTGGGCGCGTCCGGTTCACCGGCCCTGTAGACGCGGACGACCCCATCCCGCAAATCGACATCCCACACGACCAGCGTGCCTGCGGTGAAGTAGTCGCCGCGCTTCGCCGCAAGGGCGCGCTCCGCCGACGATCCGTAATCCTCGGGGCTTCGCACTTCGGCCGCGAAGATCGGGGCTCCGTCGAGAAACTTCTCCGAAAGGGGAGCGCCGGTCCAGAACGCGGCATCCGGGGAGAACGACCTCCGGTGCGGCAGGTCCACGATAAAGCCCACGTTGTCCGAGATCGCGACGCCCTGGCGTGTGCGGCGCGCATGCTCGCGGAGGCTGGCGAAGATCTCGCCGGCTGCGTACCCGTGCGTCCCGCCGCCGGGGCTCATGACCACGACCTGGCCGTTGACCAGTTCAGCCTTGCCCGGAACGCGATACAGGTCGTCGATCGTGGCCCGGTGCCCCATATCGCAAATCCTACCATCGTCCCGCGGGGCAAAGTCTGCAGGTTCTGCCATGAAGACCTCATTCTCTCGCTCGCAGGAGCATCTGAGGCAAACGGTGGGCCGAATCGGCGACGTGTCACGGCGCGCAATGCGGGCCTGCGGGATCGCGAGCGCTGCCGGCACCCGTGCTACCCTCCTCGACATGACGCCTGTGTCCCGTTCGTCGATCCTCAGTGACTTCCCGCAATGCGCGCCCCGGCGTACCGCCGCCGCGACGGTCATGCTCGCCGGCTGGGTCGCGCTGACCGCCGGCCTCCCGGCGGTGCAGACGCCGCCCCTCTCGCCGATCGAGTCGCTGGACCGGGACATAGAGGCGGGTCTCTACGGATACGTGGACCGTCTCCTGGTCATGCGAGGTACCGAGGTCATCGCAGACCGCCGCTACCAGCGGGACTATGCGGCTGTCAGCCGTGGCCGGCGGAGCGCCATCGGCTGCGGCGAGGGCTGCGACGATGCGGCCTGGATGCACCCCTACAACTACTTCCACCCGCGCTGGCATCCTTATTACGAGGGCCGCGACGTCCACTCGCTGCAGTCGGTGACGAAGTCGATCGCCGCGACCGTAGTCGGCATCGCGCAGGCGCGCGGCGCCATTCGCGGCTTCGATCGGCCGTTCCTGGAGTACTTCGCGGATCGGGATCTCTCTAAGGTCGATCCGCGGTTGAAAACGGCCACCGTCGAGGACGTCCTGACGATGCGGAGCGGCATCGAGTGGCACGAAGGCGATCGGCCGCTGGACGACACGAACACGACCGTGCAGCTCGAGAAGAGCCGGGACTGGATCGCCTTCACGCTGGCGCAGCCGATGGACGCGGCGCCTGGAACGAAGTGGGTCTATAACAGCGGCGGGTCGATGCTGCTCTCCGGCATCGTGAAGGCGGCGACCGGCCGGTTCATCGACGACTACGCGCGCGAGTTCCTCTTCGAGCCGCTCGGGATCCGCGACTTCCACTGGAAGCCGACCCCGACCGGGCACCCGGACACGGAAGGCGGCCTGTACCTGTCGGCCCATGACCTCGCGAAGATCGGGCGCCTCTACCTGCAGCGCGGGCGCTGGGAGGGGCGGCAGATCCTGCCCGAGTCCTTCGTGGCTGCCGCCACGACCCGCCACGTCTCCCCGGCTGCGCGGGGCTGGGACTACGGCTACCAGTGGTGGATCACGAGGCGGGGCGACCACGACATCTGGGCCGGCCGCGGCTTCGGCGGACAGCTGCTGATCGTCGTGCCGTCGATCGACCTGGTCGGGGTCACGCTGGCCTGGAACGTGTTCCCCTTCGACCCGGCGCGCGACGGCACGCGGCCGCGGAATCTGCAGACCGCGCTGATCGACGCGCTGGTGAACTAGTGGCCGCGTTCATTCATGAACGCGAGGGATCGATGAAGCCTGCGGTTGACTGTATAGGAAACTGTTGAATAGAATCAACATAATGCAGACGATTCAGATCGTCATCGAAAAGGAACTGCTGCAGGCCACTGATCGCGCCGCTCGCCGTCGTCGTATGAATCGATCGGCCCTGGTGCGGGATGCGTTGCGCGCGTACCTTCGACGCCTCGCAGTGGAAGACCGCGAGCGGCGTGATCGGGCTGGATACGCCGGCCGTCGCGATTCCGAGTTCGCGGTCTGGGATCGGGTCGCAGCGTGGCCGGACGAATAGAACGCGGCGAGATTCGTCTCGTGCGTTTCCCCCCGCCCGGCAAGTCGCGTCCCGTACTCGTGCTGACCCGGGCGTCGGCGATCCCCTATCTCTCGCGCGTGACCGTCGCACCAATCACCTCCTCGATCCGCGACGTCCCGTCCGAGGTCCGCGTCGGGCCCGACGACGGGCTCAAACAGCCGAGTGCCGTGAACCTCCACAACGTCCTCACGGTGACGAAGGATTCCGTCGGGCGACGGGTCGCGCAGCTCGACGACGAGAAGATGCGGGAGGTCTGTCGGGCGCTTGGGTTCGCGCTGGGGTGCGAACGTTGACGCGTGGGTGGCTTTGAAAACCACTGACCGGACATTCCCTGTCAGGAGCGGCAATCCCGGCGATGCAGCTCCTCTACCGCGTGTTCTCACCGATTCTGACAACCACAATCTCCATGATCTCCGCGTTGACCGACCCGAATCTGAGTACTTGAGTCAAGTTGTCGACTCCGAGCTCGTCGATCAAGGCCGTCCGCGCGCTTGCCCCACAAAGCGCAAGGCGCGAAGACGGGTCAGCGCGGCGCTATCAAGCAATGCCATATCAGGCTAGCGAGGCGGAGCCTCGCTAGAATTGAGCGATGAAGGTCATCGTGCTTGCAGCCTGCCTGATTTGCTGCACTGTCGTGACGGGGTGCACCCGCAAGACCTCGCAGCCGGAACGACGGCAGCTCGGCTGGTCGGGGTGGATCGAGGAGACGGCCGCACAACGGGGCTATATCAAACCGGGCGATTTTGCCCAGTTCGGTTGTCCGCCCGGCTGGCTCGGCGTGGAGGACACGGCGGCTGCCTTGCGGGGCAGAGAGGTATCCACCGTCTATATGGGAACGGACCCGCCCCCGTACGAGGGCACCCTCACTTGCGTCGCACAGGCAGAGTTCGCGCTGCCACAGCCGTACATTGGCAACGCATCCGAACAGCCGGCGCGCCGGCCACTTGCGCCCGTCTGGGTGGAGATAGGAGTCGATTCGACCACCATCGGATTCAGGTCCGAGCTGCCGCTCGGCGCGCCCATCTATATCGGCCGGGACACGCCTTGCGGTCCGCGTGTGATCGGTGTTCGCCTCGGAGACCTCCTGAAATGGCTGGTCGATCCGCAGGCGGCGACGAAGCGCGACTTCCTGGGAATGGTCAGCGGCGGATGTCCCGAGAGGGACGGTCCGCGCTAGCCCTCCAGACTGCGTATTGCCATAGGAAGCTACAATCCTACCGCGCGACTGTTCACGGTGCCGTCTCCAGGCAACGTGGACCGGTAGACCTACGAGCCGGCGCGCAACGGGTCGCGATTCCTCGTGAGCGCTCCGGCCGCAGGCGCCAACCGGCCGATTACCGTCATTCTGAACTGGCGGGCGAAGTAGACAGCGACTTCGACAGAACATCCTCTACGCCGGGAGTTCCCGCCAGCCGGAGGCGGTGGCCTTCGTCGCTCACTCGGTGCGCAGCGCGATCACCGGGTCGATCCTGGTCGCACGCCGGGCTGGAAACCACGAGGCGCACTCGGCCACCAGCAGCAGGATGGCGGCCACCGCGAGGTAGATGAGCGGGTCCGCCGGATCGACGTCGAACAGCGCCTGTTGCATCAGCCTCGAGACGAAGAACGCACCCGCCATCCCCAGCGCGATGCCGAGGAGCGTCAGCCGGCGACCATGGCGGAGCACCATCCGCATCACCGCGCGCGGCGACGCGCCCAGTGCCATGCGGATGCCGATCTCGCTCGTGCGAAACGCCACGAGGTGAGCCATCACGCTGTAGACGCCGAGGCTGGCGAGCACCAGCGCGAGAGCTGCGAATCCCGCCAGCAGCACGAGCGCGAGCTTGCGATCGGCGATGGTCTGTGCGATGCCCGTGGAGAGCGTCTGCGGCTGGAGCAGCGGCAGATCCGGGTCCACCGCCCGGAGGGCGTCGCGCACGGCGGACGCCATAGCGACGGGACCGAGGTTGGTGCGCACCAGCACGTTGGTGAAGGCCTCCGGCCGCTGGAGCGCCGGCAGGAAGTAGTCCGCCTCGGGCGGCGTGTTCAGGCCGGTGCTGCGCACGTCGGCGGCCACTCCGACGACCTGCGACGGCAGTTCTGCCATGCCGGTGATCAGCGTGCGGCCGATCGGATCCTCGCCGGGAAAGTGCCGCCGGGCGAAGGTCTCGTTGACGATCACGACGTGCGGGACACGCGCGCTGTCGCGCTCGTCGAAATCACGCCCGGCGCGGATCGGAATCCGCAGCGTCGCGAAGTACCCGGGTGACACCAGGTGACGGTTCGCGTGCGGGCGTTCGCTCATCGGCGGCACGGGACGCCCGACGACGGCAACGGGGGCCGGCGTCTGCGCGCCGGTCAGCGGCACGCGATCGGTGAGCGCCGCCGACGCGCTGCCCGGCAGCGTCGCCAGTCGCTTGTACAGCTGCTCGTAGAATGCGACCAGCTGGCCGCCGTCGTAACGCTGCGGGGGCAGAACCAGTTGTGCCGTGAAGACGCCCTCCGGCTCGAATCCCGGCTCGACACGCTGAAGACGAGCGAAGCTGGTCAGGAGCAGGCCGGCGCCGATCAGCAGCACGAGCGACAACGACACCTCGGCGACCAGAAGGCCCGCGCGCAACTGCTGGCCTCCGCCGGTGGAGCCGCGCGTGGCTTCCTTGAGCGTCTCGTTCACGTTCACGCGCGCGGCCTGCAGCGCCGGCAGCAGGCCGATCGCCAGCCCGGTCACGAGCGTCGCCAGTAACGAGAATGCCAGGGCCACCGGATCGAGCCGAACCTCCGCGACCCGCGGAATCAGATCGGCCCCCAGGGCGACTACCGCGCCGAGCGCCCATCGCGCGATCAGCACGCCCACCGCGCCGCCGAGCAGCGCCACGACCATGCTTTCCGTCACCAGCTGACGCACCACGTGGGCTCGAGAGGCGCCAAGGGCGAAGCGCGCCGCGATCTCCTTGCGCCGACCGGCCAGGCGCGCCAGCAGCAGGTTGGCGATGTTCGCGCACGCGATCAGGAGCACGCAGCCCACCGCGCCGAACAGCATCATGTAACTCTGACGCTCGTCACCCACGGCATCGTCGAGAAGCGGCACCACCTCGATCTCCGAGGGCGCATCGACGTTTGCCGGCTTCGCCGTGCGGTAGCCGCCGGCGATGACGTTCATGGCCTCGCGGGCCTGCGCCAGGGAAACGCCCGGCTGCAACCGTGCTATGGCCTGGAAGAAGTAGCCGCCGTTGTTCAATTGCGAGGGGACGAGATAGGGCACCTCTGCGGGCCGCGGCACCCAGATCTGAAACTGATTCAAGGGGAAGGCCGACGCGGCCTCAGGCAGGACGCCGATGACCGTGTACGGGGCGCCGTTCAACGTGAGCGCCTGTCCAAGAACGGATGCGTCGCGGTTGAAGCGCTCCTGCCAGATGCGATGGCTGACGAGCACCACGGGTTCGCCTCCGGGCCGGTCCTCGTCTGCAGAGAAATTGCGGCCCATCGAGGGATCCAGCCCAAGCGCCGGCAACAGCGACGCCGAGGCGTGAAGCGCAAACAGTTGCTCAGCGTCTCCCCTTCCAGTCAACGTGAACGCATTCGCCGCCGAGAGCGCGAGATCGCTGAACACCTGCTGCCGCTCCTGCACCTCGAGGAATCGTGGATACGAGAAGCCGACCCGTCTGAGACTCTGCGCCTCGTTCGTCGAGCTCAACCTGACCAGGCGCTCCGGCTGGTGATACGGCAGCGGCCGGAGAAAGACCGAGTTGATCACGCTGAAGAGCGCGATGTTCGCGCCGAGCCCGAGCCCGAGGCCGACGATCGCGACCACCGCGAACCGGGGCGATTTCACGAGCTGACGGACAGCGTAGCGGAGCTCGAAATGCAATGGCGGCCTCCCGCCTCATTCTGGCTCAGCGTTCGCGTTCCATCAAGGCACGCGTCGGAGCCAGACCAGCGGAACGGGGCGTCCCGCAGCTCAGCGAATCGCGAGCGGACTGCCGCGCGCTCGATCAGTCTGTCGATCGGACTCGAGGAAGCTGATACCCTCATCGACGACCTCGAGCAGGCGGTCACCCATGTCCGATCACGTCCTCGCGGCCATCGGCGCCGGCGGAGCGGGCGAGGCGCGGAGTCAACGGCGGTCGGGTTCCGATGCCTCCCGCACCTCGCAACTGCCAATACCCGATTGGAGATCCACCTTGCCGGAAAGCCGGCAGGCACCACCGGATGGCTCTTTCTCGGGTGTGTTTCTCCGGCCCGATTCTGCCGGTTGCTGTCGCGACGCTTCTTGCAAGGCAGGTCGCTCGCGGACATGGGGCATGATCCGCCGGCCAGACGAATCCCGATCGGGAGCCGCCCGTGACGTCACCCTCTGAGCACGAACCCCGGCCATCCGATGGCGCGGAAGGTGCGGCCAGCCAACCCGGCCGTCTGATCGGTCGGACGCTCGGTCCCTATCACATTCTGGCGCTGATCGGCGTCGGCGGCATGGGCGAGGTGTACCGGGCCCGCGATCCTCGACTGGGCCGTGACGTCGCCGTCAAGGTGATCGCACCCGCACACTCTCTCGAGGAAGCCGCCCTCGCGCGCTTCGAACTCGAGGCGCGCGCCGTCGCGTCACTTTCGCATCCCAACATCCTGGGGATTCACGACTTCGGCGTCGAGGGCGGGGTGAGATACGCCGTCAGCGAGCTGCTCGAGGGCGAGACCCTGGCCCAACGAATCGCGGGCGGGCCCCTCCCCTGGCGAAAGGCCGTTCAAATCGCCATTCAAATCGCCGACGGGCTGGCCGCCGCGCACGAGCACGGAGTGGTGCACCGTGATCTCAAGCCGGCGAACGTGTTCCTGACCGGGTCCGGGACGGCCAAGATCCTCGATTTCGGGGTTGTCCGGGTGTTCTCGTCGCCGTCGGACGGCACGCGCGGTGCGCTCACCGAACCAGGCGTCAGCATAGGAACCCTC
>DATIEW010000866.1:0-3300 GCA_035455585.1 Vicinamibacterales bacterium
CGTCATCATCAAGGCCGTCGCCGGTGGTGGCGGCCGCGGCATGCGGTTGATCCGGGCGGCATCCGAGATGGGCCGGGGACTGAAGACGGCGCAGCGCGAGGCCGAGGCGGCCTTCGGCGTCGGAGACGTCTACATCGAGAAGTTCGTCGAGAGCCCGCGCCACGTGGAATTCCAGGTGCTGAGCGACCACCATGGCGCCGTGGTGCATCTCGGCGAACGGGAGTGCTCGATTCAGCGGCGCCATCAGAAGCTGCTCGAGGAGGGCCCATCGGTCGCCGTCACGGAGAAGATGCGCCGCCGGCTGGGGAGCACCGTCGTCGATGCCGCGCGGGCCGTGCAGTACACCAACGCGGGGACGTTCGAGTTCCTGCTCGACGAGAAGGGGCAGTTCTTCTTCCTCGAGGTGAACACGCGGGTGCAGGTGGAACACCCCGTCACGGAATTCATCACCGGCATCGACATCGTGAAAGAACAGATCCGGGTCGCCGCGGGCGAGCGCCTCTCGTTCAAGCAGGGGGACGTGGCGTTCACAGGCCATGCGATCGAGTGTCGGATCAACGCCGAGGATCCCGAGACGTTCGCGCCCTCTCCGGGGGTGATCCAGGCCTTCAGCGTGCCCGGAGGCCCCGGCGTGCGCGTGGACACCTTCGTGCATTCCGACTGCGTCGTTCCCCCGTACTACGATTCGCTGATCGCCAAGATCATCGTGCACGGCCGCGACCGCCAGGAGGCCATCGCGCGCATGCGCAGGACGCTCGAGATGACGGTGATCGAGGGCATCAGCACGTCCATCCCGCTCCACCTCCGCATCCTGGCCGATCCCGATTTCGCCGCCGGCCGGATCAGCACGGCGTTCATGGACCGCGTCCTCAACGAGAAGAAGGACGGCGGACGTCTGGCGGAGGCGGTGTAGGCCGCTGAAAAGGCGTCCTAATGGGCAATGGGCAATGGGCAATGGGCCATGGCAAAACAGGCGCATTTGGCCCATGTGCCATTGCCCATTTGTCATTCAGGATGTGTTTTTCAGCATCCTGCTAGAGGTTGCCAGTTCGGCGGCCACAGGTGCCGGCAATGTCTGCCTTCCCGGTGCTCTACCCAGTCATCGACGTCGATACCTGCTCGACCCGGGGCATCGATCCGGTCGCGCTGGCGGGAGAATGCCTCCAAGGCGGGGCGCGCCTTCTCCAGCTCAGGGTCAAGGAGCGGACGTCCGCCCTGTTCCTCTCGGTCGCCGACGCGCTCGTGGCGGCGGCGCGTCCTTACGACGGACGGATTATCGTCAACGACAGAGCCGACATCGCTCTCATGGCCGGCGCGGCCGGCGTGCACGTGGGGCAGGACGATCTGCCGGTCGGCCGCGTCAGGGCCATCGTGGGGGCGCGTGTGACAATCGGGCTCTCGACCCACGACCGGGCGCAGATCGACCGGGCGGCCGAGGAGGACGCCGACTACGTCGCGGTGGGCCCGGTATTCGGAACGGCGAGCAAGGACACCGGCTATGACGCCGTCGGACTGGACCTGGTGCGCTACGCGGCCCGCGTCAGCCGCCGGCCTGTCGTCGCCATCGGCGGGATTACCCTGGAACGCGCCACGCTCACCCTGGCCGCCGGAGCCGCGTCGGTGGCCGTGATCAGCGATCTGCTGGCGACGGGTGATGCCTCCGCTCGCGTTCGCGACTACCTGCGCGCGCTCGATCCCAACGCGTAAGCCGCGCCGGTGACGGGGTTGTCGACGGAGAACTCGCGGCCGCCGCGGTCGAAGTAGTCGAGCGTGATCCGGCGCAGGGTGGGCAGCAGGAACGCGAGGCCGATCAGGTTCGGAAAGGCCATGAAGCCGTTCAGCAGCGTGCCGATCGCCCAAGCGAGACGGACCTCGATGATGGCGCCCACGAAAATGAGCACGACGTAGACGATCCGGTACAACCCGACTGCCGCCGACCCGAACAGGAACTCGAAGCACTTTTCCCCGTAGTAGTACCAGGCGATCAGCGTCGAGAAGCCGAAGAGAAACGAGCTGAACGCGACGATGAGCGCCGCAAACGGGATGGTCGTCGACATCGCCGCCGCCGTCAGGTCACCGCTTGCCTGCTGGTAGGCGGGGTCCATCCAGAGCCCGGACGACAGGATGATGAACGCGGTCATCGAGCACACGATGATCGTGTCGACGAAGACCTCGAAGATCCCGACGAGCCCCTGCTCGACCGGGTGGCGAACGTTGGCCACGCCGTGCGCCATCGGCGCGCTGCCGAGGCCTGCCTCGTTCGACAGGACGCCGCGGCTGACCCCAGCGGCGACGGCCTGCGCGACGGACGCGCCCGCGAAGCCGCCGATGGCCGCCGTCGGCGTGAACGCCTCCTCGAAGATGAGCCCGAAGATCATCGGCAGCTGGCCCGCGTTGATCACGATGTAGACGAGGGCCGCTCCAACGTAGACCACGATCATCGTCGGGACGATGGCCTCTGCCGTGTGCGCGATGCGCCGGAGGCCGCCGACCAGCACGAGCCCGACGAGCACGGTGATCAGCAGGCCCGGGATCCACGCGGCCATCTGCAGGCCCGTCATCGTCCGCACGGCTTCGATGGCCGTCCGCGCGACGGTGTTCGACTGCGCCATGTTCCCGGTGCCGATGAGGGCCGTGATGGTGCCGAAGAACGCGAACGCCACCGCCAGCGCGCGGCCCATGCCGGCGTGGGGCAGCCCGCGGCTGATGTAGTACATCGGGCCGCTGGCCAGCTGGCCCGTCTCGCGGGTAACGCGGTAGTGCACGCCGAGCACGGCTTCCGCGAACTTGGTGGCCATGCCGACCGTCGCGCACACCCACATCCAGAACACCGCCCCGGCGCCACCGATCAGGATCGCCGTCGCCACGCCTCCGATGTTGCCGTTGCCGACCGTGGCCGCCAGAGCGGTGGACAGCGCCTGGAAGGGAGTGATCGTCTTGCCGGACTCCCGGTCGCCGCTGAACGCACCTCGGAACACCATGCGCGTGGCCAGCGGGAAGCGCCGCACCTGGACGAGGCCCGTCACCACCGTGATCAGGCCGCCGACAATGACGAGGACGAGCGGCATCAGGAACGGCTGCCACACCAGGCTGTCGATTGCGAGGATGCGCTGCGTGAGTGATTCGAGGGTCATCGTTCTCCTGTCGCGGGTCGGGCGGCCGCGGCCGCCGCATCAGCCGCCGAGCACGGCCCGGACGGTGAACACGATGATGAGCCCGATCCCGAGCGGGCAGACGTAGCGGATGAGGGCGCCCCAGGCTGCCGGATAGGGGAGCCACGCGCCCCCGGACGATAGCTCC
>DATIEW010000867.1:0-2843 GCA_035455585.1 Vicinamibacterales bacterium
AGATCAGGAGATCAGGAGCTATTTCGGTTTTCTGGACGATTCTTCGTGACAGATGGGCACAACACGGCACGGCGCCCCGGAGGGACCGCCTCCGGGCTGGAGTGCGGTGCGCCTGCCTCTGACGACGACGGGTTGCTGCGCGGGTGTGAGCGCGAGAAGGCCTGCCGGATCGGGCTCAGGTGACGAGAGAAACACGAATCAGGAGACGACCAGGTACGATTTGGCAATCGCGTCGGCCCTGGAACGTGCGAATCTCGTGGCTTCGGTCCGTTTCCATTGATCTCCTGACCTCCTGACCTCCTGACCTCCTGACCTCCTGACCTCCTGACCTCCTGTTTCGATCTTTCCTGATCTCCTGATCTCCTGATCTCCTGTTCCTCCCTCCTGATCTCCTGATCTCCTGTGATCACCCACAGCCGCCGCGCCCCAGCCTTTTCCTCCAATTATCCCCACAACGTGAGTTATTATTGTCGCGTGACCGACTGGCTGGGCGAGTTCGAGCAGCTCGTGCTGTTCGCTGTGCTGCACCTGGATGAGGCCTACGGCGTCAGCGTCCGCCGCGAGATCGAGGGCCGGACCGGCCGGGTGGTCTCGGCCGGCGCGGTCTACACCACGCTGGAGCGCCTCGAGGCGCGGGGGCTGGTCGCCTCGTCCTGGGGCGAGCCCACGCCGGAGCGCGGGGGGAAGCGCAAGCGGTTCTACGTCCTGCGGCCGGCCGGACGCCAGGCCCTTGTCCGATCCTGGCAGGCCATGCGCGCGATGGCCCGTGGGGTCGCGCCGAAGCTGAGCGAGCCGTGACGCCTCCACGCGCCGCACTCTGGCTGCTCGAACGGCTGCTGGATCGAACGGCCGCCGAGGCTATCGGGGGCGATCTCACCGAGGAGTTCCGCTGGCAGGCCGCCCGCCGCGGCCGCGCGGCGGCGTGGTGGTGGTTCTGGCGGCAGGCGCTGATGTCGATCGCCTCGCGCCGGAGCGCGCGAGTCCCGGACCGGCGCGCAGACGGTCTTCGCAGAGGGGGAATCATGGACGGCCTGCGGCAGGATGTGCGCTTTACGATTCGAATGCTGGCCCGCACGCCGGCGTTCGCCGCGGCCGCGATTCTCACGCTGGCGATCGGCATCGGCGCGGCGACGGCGATCGCGACGGCCGCGCACCGGACACTGCTGCGGTCCCTTCCCTATCCGCATGGCGACCGGCTCGTCTTCGCCGGTCATCCGGACGACACCGGGTCGGTCGCGGTCGGCAACGTCGGCTTCCTGACGGTCGTCGACTGGCGCGCGCGGCTCCGGATGTTCGACGAGCTGGCCATCTTCCGGAGCTGGTCGCCGACGCTCGTCGCGGAAGGGGGCGCCGAGCGTCTCAACGGAATGAGGGTCAACTGGAACTACTTCCGCATGCTGGGTGTGCAGCCGGCCCTCGGACGGGATTTCACGGCAGAAGAGGATCATCCCGATCGCTGGCGTGTCGTGCTCCTGTCGGATGGCCTCTGGCGCCGGCGCTTCGGCGGCCGGCCCGACATCGTGGGCACCACGCTGGAATTCAACGGACGGCGCTACGAGGTGGCGGGCGTTCTGCCAGCCTCGTTCGAGCCGCTCGTCTCCGAGCATTTCGAAACCCGCGCGGAGATCTGGGCGCCGCTCGGATACGACTCGGCGGGCTCCTCGTCGTGCCGGACCTGTCAGCACCTGAAGGTCATCGGGCGGCTGCGGCCGGGAACGACGCTCGGCGAGGCGCGCGCCGAGCTGGCTGCGGTGCACCAGGGGCTCAAACGGGAGCATCCCTCGGAGTACACCGATGCGCCCCCCGGCGCCCGGATGCTGCACGAGGAAATCACCGGGCCGCTCCGGCGGCCGCTGCAGGTCCTGCTCCTCGCGGTGGCGTTCGTGCTCCTCGTCGGGTGCGCCAACGTCGCCGGCCTGCTCGTGGCGCGCGCGATCGACCGCGAGCGCGAGCTGGTGGTGCGCGCGGCGCTCGGCGCGGGACGAGGGCGTCTCGTGCGGCAGCTCCTGACCGAGTCGTTCGTCCTCGCGGCCGCCGCCGCATCCCTTGGCGTGCTGATCGCGCGATGGGGTCTCGGTCTTCTGGCGCGGCACGCGCCGGTCACGGTCCCTCGGCTCGATCAGGCGGCCGCCGACCCGACGGTGCTCGTCATCGGCATGCTGGTCGCCGCCTGTGCGCTGGTGGCCTTCGGCCTGGTTCCGGCCTGGACGTCCGCGCGCCTCGACTTGCAGGCCGTGTTGAGCGAGGCGCGGCAGTCGTCCGGGCGGCGCGCCCTGCGCGCGCGGGAAGTGCTCATCGCCGGCGAAGTGGCCGCTGCCCTGGTGCTCGTGGCCGGCGCGGGGCTGATGTTCCGCACGGTGGATCGCCTGCTCCGCGTCGATCCCGGATTCGATCCACGCGGCGTGCTGTCGGTCGGGCTGTCGCTCGTCGGGCCGGCGTGGGCGGAAGACAGCGCGGTGCGTGCGTTCCAGAGCGAGCTGCTTCGCCGGGTCAGCGGCCTGCCCGGCGTCGAACACGCGGCCCTCGCCGGTCAGATCCCGCTCGGCGACAACTACGACCGCTGGGGGTTCCGGATCGAGGGGCGTACGTTCGCCAGCGATGCGGACGCCCCATCGGTCGAGCGATACGGCGTCACACCCGACTACTTCTCCGTGATGCGCATTCCGCTTCGCGCCGGACGTCTGTTGACGGACGCCGATGTGACCGACGGCCAACCGGTAATGCTCGTGGGTGAAACGACCGCCCGGACGCTCTGGCCCGGCCAGGATCCGCTCGGCAGCCGCGTGCGGATCGGCGGGCCCACGAACCCGTGGCGCACGGTCGTGGGCATCGTGGGCGACGTC
>DATIEW010000868.1:0-2142 GCA_035455585.1 Vicinamibacterales bacterium
GTGATGGAGGGATTCAGGCGAATCTGGTCTTGCACGTAGGTGCCGAGGCGCAGAATGTCGTACTGGGTCGGCCGCAGAACCGGCGCCGCCGATGTCGGAGTGTAGACCGGCGCGAACATGTCGAGGGGCGCCGCGGCGCCGACGCCGATCTCGCTGTCAGTCGTGCTCAGGCCGGCTTCGATGCCGGCCACGAACCGGTGTTCAACTCGACCCGTGCTGGTCGTCGTGGTGACGAAGGCATCGGACTGGTACTCCTGCCACGTGCTGATCTCGCGGTAGGCGAAACGTTGCAGCGTCCGTCCATCAGCGGCAACGCCAACGAGACCAGACAGATCGAGGTCGCCGCCGATTCTCGTGTACCGCGCTGACACGTGCGCCGACGAACGTTGGCCGAGGCGCGCATCGAGGCGCACCCCTGGCGAAACGTTCCAGCCGGACCAGCCCTCGTCTGGGGAGGCGATGGACAGATCCCACGGGATTTTCGAGAAGTCGCCGCGCTGTGTGTCGGGCGTGACCGGAACGACGTGCCGGTAGTCGCGGCCGCGCTGATGATAGAGCTCGCCGTCCATATGGAGCGTAACGGCGTCGCTCAGATCGACCGAGAGCATCGGCAGGAAGCTCACGCGCCGCTCGGTGTTCTCGATGCCGTTGCCCAGCCACTCGGCGGCGCCCACGAGCCGATAGCGCCAGCGCGGGTCGATGGGACCGGTCGTGTCGGCTGTCACGCGGCCGAAGTCGAGCTCACCCCCGCTCGCGGTGACCTGGGTCCGTCGAACAGGCAGCGGCTTCTTGAGGACCAGGTTGACCAGCCCGCCTGGGCTACCGTCGCCGTACAAGACAGCGGCCGAACCGCGCAGGTACTGCGCCCGTTCGATCGCCACCGGCTCGCGGATGCTCCACGCGTAGGTGCGAAGCCCGTCGCGCCGCACGTCGTAGAATCCCACGCTGAAGCCGCGTACGAACGCCGGTCCGCGATCGTCCGCCGGTATGAAGCCGGTCGTGTAGTCGTGGGCGTCGGTGATGTTGGTGGTCAGCCGGTCCTCGAGCGCATCGCGACTCGTGATGCTGACGCTTCGCGGCGTTTCGATGAGCGGCGTGTCGGTTTTCGTGGCGATCGACGAGTCGCGCGGCGGCAGGTCGGGGTTGGCTGTGACGACGACCGTTCCGCCGGAGATCACGAGCCGTCCGCCCACCTCCCGAACGGGCTCTTGTTCGGGCTTCCGCGGCTGCTTGTCTACGGTGGCAGCGGGCGGCGGCGCCTGCTCGGCCTGCGCGTGCAACAGGGCTGCGCCCCTGACGCAGTGCGCCAGCAGCAGGACGGCGAGCGGCCGCCACGCGGCGCGGCGCGACCGCACGGGACGCGTGACAGGTTCGATGCGCATCTGCCGGTCCGGGCTATGAATCACCACTGGTCCTTCATGTCGAGTATGTCGAGAGCTTCGACGGGTTCTTCCAGAACACTCCCACTGCTGAGTTGGCGCACCTTCGCCTGCTTGATGGGGATGATAACGCTTGACGCCGACCCTTGTGCTGAGTGGGATTTCCATAGGCGGCAATCCGGTCCAGAACCGATGTTCAGGTGACTGTCGCCGTTGAACTCTCGGCGGCTGGCTATCGTGATGTCGATGTCCTTGTCCGCGAGCATGATGAAGGACATCTTAGCCGTTCGGCGTCAACGGCCTGGTGCACGACAGGCGGCGTGACGCGGAAGAACCGCTGAAGATTGCGAGCGCCAGAACGACACGTCCGGAGTGACCTCGCCAGTCACCGGATCCGCGGTCGTACGCCTGGCGCCAACGGAGGCTAGGCTTATGGAACTCTCCAACTTGACACGATTTGATTCGCAGTATACTTTGAATTGCAAAGTATGCGCATCCTCCGGGCGGCCAGCCTCGGCATGTGCTTCGGCGTGCGCGACGCCATCACGCTCGCGCTCGAGCACGCGGACGCCGGCCCCCTCACGATTCTCGGCGACCTCGTCCACAACCCTACCGTGCTCGGCGCCCTCGAGGCGAAGGGCGTCACGGTCGCGCAGGACGTCGATCGCGTTGCGACGCCGACCGTGATGGTGACGGCCCACGGCACGTCCGAGCGGACCCTCGCGCGGACCCGCGCCCTGGGCCTGACGGTCGTCGAAGCCAC
>DATIEW010000869.1:0-8787 GCA_035455585.1 Vicinamibacterales bacterium
CGCGCCCCGAGAGCGCGGCGACCTGCCGCCCCGCGACGGTTCCGAACACGAGGCGCCCGGCATGCCCGACCACGGTGGCGGCCGGCCAGCCGGGAATCTCGCCGTAGGCGATCTCGACAGGCTGGCCGAGCCTGTCTGCGAAGTCGCCAAGACCCGACCCGAGCACGATCGCCACGTCGGGCGATCCGCTGCCCCGGCTGCGCAGCCATTCCGCCGTCCGCTGCACTCGATCGTACTCGATCACGTGGTTTGCTCCCCGGATGCCTTGAACCCGGAATTCACGGGACTTTCGTCCCCCGGACCCCCTTACACGCTCGCTCGCGGCGCTCGCTCGCCGCCGCGCGATTCATTCAACGATCTCAGAACTCAAAACTCACTCCCGACCTCACAGCAACGCCGCCGCCATCGACGCGTTGATCATCGTGGCGAGGAACCCGGCAAGCAACGCGCGCGATCCGAGCCTCGCCAGATCGCCGCGCCGGCCGGGGGCCATGCCGCCGATCCCTCCCAGCAGGATCCCGACCGACGCGAAGTTCGCGAATCCCGTCAGCGCGTAGGTGGCCAGCGTATAGGACCGCGGCGTCAGCGTCTCGCGGTACTGACCCGTCAGCTTGATGTACGCGACGAACTCGTTGGTCACGAGCTTCGTGCCGAGCAGGTCCCCCATGGCGGGCACATCCTGGGAGGGAACGCCCATCAGCACGGCCACCGGCGTGAACACCACGGCGAAGATGCGCGCCAGGGAGAGGTCCGGCACGCCAATCCGCGAGCCGAGACCCGCCAGGATGTAGTCGAACAGCGCGATGAACGCCAGGAACGCGATGAGCATCGCCGCCACGTTGATCGCCAGGATGGTGCCGTCGGAGGCGCCGGCCGCCGCCGCGTCGATCACGTTCGTGTGCGGCCGCTCGACGGCCACCTTGACTTCGCCGCTCGTGACCGGCTTCTCCATCTCCGGATACAGGATCTTCGCCAGGTAGAGCCCGCACGGCGCCGCCATCACGCTGGTCGTGAGGATGGCGACCGGATCGGCGCCCAGCGTGATGTAGACCGCCATCACGCCGCCCGAGATCGTCGCCATGCCGCCGACCATCAGCGCGAGCAGCTCCGACTGCGTCATCAGCGGAATATACGGCTTGACGATGATCGGCGCTTCCGTCTGCCCCATGAACACGTTGGCGGAGGCCGACAGCGTTTCCGCGCCGCTCGTGTGCATCGCATACATCATCGCTCTCGCGAACAGCCTGACGATGAACTGCAGCACGCCGAAGTAGTAGAGGACCGTGAAGAAGGAGGAGACGAAGATGATCGTCGGAAGCGCCGTGAACGCGAAGACGAACCCCTGCCCGGCGCCGAAGACGCGGTCCATGCCGGCCTGGTTGGCGAGCGGGCCGAAGACGAACTGCGAACCGGCGTTCGTGAACTCCAAAAACTGTTTGACCAGCTCGGCGGCCTCGCTGAAGAAAGCGTAGCCCGGCCGCACGCCGCCCACTTCCAGTTTCAGAATGAACAGGGCCAGGCCGAGCTGCAGCGCCATGCCCCATCCCACCGTGCGCCAGTTGACCGCGCGCAGATTGGCGGAGCAGGCGGCCACGACCGCGACGAAACAGACGATGCCGGCAACCGCCTGGAGTCGCGGGTTCACCGCATCGTTGAGAACTGCGGCCGCGATTGCCAGCAGAACGGCCACGGTGGCAGCAAGCGCGCGCAGATGCCGATCTGAACGTGGCGCCGGTGGATGGGACGGATCGGTCATGGACACCTCGAGGAGAGACGCGGCGGGACGCTCAAGACCGCCGTGTCAACATCCAATCTCCAACTCCCGACTCCCAAAGCACTCACGTCCCATCTCCGGGGAACCTCGGGAGTTGGGAATTGGAACATGGGAGTTGACACCGCTGGCGTCTTCAGTCCCCTTTAGCAGGCCGCTGACAAGCCCGGCCTGATGGGCAATGGCCAATGGGCCATGGCAAAACAGGCACATTTGGCCCATGTGCCATTGCCCATTTGCCATTCAGGATGCGTTTTTCAGCATCCTGTTTAGACGATCGTCTCGAGCACGAGGGCCCGCGGCTCGACCGCCGCGTCCGCAATCACGATGGCGCCCTCCAGAAGCGGGAGGGCGTCAGCAAGGCCCCTGCCGCACCGGTGACGCGCGACGAGCACTGGCTCGCCCGCCCGCACGCGTGCGCCCACCGGCGCGGTGACCTCCACACCGACGCCGGCATCAATCGCCTCGTCGAGGCGCGCGCGTCCGGCGCCGAGGACGACAGCCGCCCGCCCGATGCGTTCCGCATCGAGCGCCGTCACATGGCCATCGCGCGGCGCCGCGATGGAATGATGGTCGGACGTGGACGGAAGCCGCGAGTAGTCGTCGACGACGTGGGGATCGCCCCCCTGGTTCTCGATGATCTGGCGGAACTTCTCGAGCCCGCGCCCCGAACCGAGCGCCTCCCGGATGCGCGTCTCCGCCTCGGCGAGATCCGACGCCGTGCGGGACACGACGAGCATCCGGGCGGCCAGCAGGACCGAGAGCCGCTCGACATCCGCCGGTCCGCGCCCCTTCAACGTCTCGATCGCTTCGACGACCTCGCTGGCATTGCCGACAGCGCGGCCCAGGGGGAAGTCCATGTCCGTCACGAGGGCTTCGGTACGAACCCCCGAGGCCGTCCCGATCGCGACGAGCGCGCGGGCCAGCTGCCGGGAGGCGTCGCGCGTCTTCATGAAGGCGCCGGCGCCGGTCTTCACGTCCAGCACCAGTCCGCCGATGCCCTCGGCGATCTTCTTGCTCATGATCGACGCGCAGATGAGGGGAAGGCTCTCTACGGTCGCCGTGACGTCGCGCAGCGCATAGAGCCGTCGATCGGCCGGCGCAATCTCGAAGGTCTGTCCGATGAGCGCACAGCCGATCGACGAGACGGCGCGCCGGAGATCCTCGAGCCCGAGCGCGGTCCGGAATCCGGGGATCGCCTCCAGCTTGTCGAGGGTGCCGCCGGTGTGGCCGAGGCCGCGGCCGGACATCATCGGGACGTAGGCGCCGCAGGCGGCCGCCAGCGGCGCGAGTACCAGCGACGTCTTGTCGCCGACGCCGCCGGTGCTGTGCTTGTCGACAGGAATCCCGGGCAGATCGGCGAAGTCGACGCGGACGCCAGATCGGACCATCGCGTCGGTGAGCCAGGCGGTCTCCTCGGCGGTCATACCGCGCAGGAAGATCGCCATCAGCAGCGCCGAGGCCTGGTAATCGGGCAGCGAACCGTCGGTTACGCCGGCGATGAACCCGTCGATCTCATCGCGGTCGAGCGCCCCGCCGTCCCGTTTGTGGCGTATCAGATCGACCGCGCGCATCTCGAGAGGGCCGCTCGAACGTGCGGCCTGTTCCTCCCAGCTCCCAACTCTGAACCCCAACCCCCGAGTTCCCGTCGCGGGAACCGTCGGTAACCGTACAGATCCGGAGTTGGGAATTGTATGTCGAGTGGGACAGGACACGGGCATCGGGTACTGTCCGGAAACGCTGGTGAATCTACCATCAAACACGGCGCTGTTTGCTAAAATCCCGGCGGGGCATGGCCGGGTCTGCCGCTCACGACGTTCTCGACGCCGATGCCGCCGCGCGCCTGGTGGAGTTCGCCCGCAGCTGCCGGACCGCCGCGCGCGCCGTCTCGCTCTATCCCGGCGGCCACCCTGCCGTCGGCGTCTCTCTCTCCCGCCTCGCCGAGGCGAGCGCACGCCTGACAGCGGACGGCCCGTTTGCGATCCAGGTGCACGCCGACGACCTGCTGGTGCAGGGCGCGCGTATCCCGAAGGCGGACGCCGCCGTCCCGGAGCTGGCCTCGCTGCTCCACCGTCACCTGATCGGCGGGCTGACGCTGAACGCGGGCGCCAACGCCGACTCGTGGCGTACGCTGCTGCTGCTCCTGGCGCGTACGCCCGACGCTGTCCGCGCCGACGGAGGCATCGCGCACCTCTGGGCGACAGCGGGTGGGCCCAGCCTCGAGGTCCGGCAGATCGACTACTCGGAGGTCCTGCGCGAAAAGCAGGGCCAGGCGGCGACCATCGACGCGGTCATCGCGGCTGCTCTCGCAGGCCGGCGCCTGAACCTGGCCGACGACACCATGCAGGCGATCGTCGAGATCGTCGCAGATCCCCGCGGCCTCCAAGGGCTCCTGGCGCAGCTCGCACGCACGGCATCATCGTCGCCGGGCGGCGTCGAGGTGCAGGCGGCGGGGCTGTTGAACGTCATCCGCGGCCTGATCGAGTACGTATCGGGCGCAGCACCGCTTCAGCTCGACACGATCCTCGAGCAGCTCGCGCAGGGCATCCGTCACCTGTCGGCCGATGGGATGATAGCGCTGCTGGCCGTGCGGTCCCGGCCGGAAGCGATGGCCGCCGAGGTCGACGTGGTGAGCGCCCTGGTCGAGCGCATGAGCGATGCGTCCGTCGCCGGCTTCGTGGCCGGCGCCGTCGTCGCAGAACGAGGCGCATCCGAACGGCTGGCGCACGCGTTCCGCTCGCTCGTGCCGGAGCTCGATCGGCAGCGCCAGCTGCTCGCGCTGGCGCGAGACGAGGCAGCCGCGTCGGAAATCGGCAGGGACGAGGACGGCTTCCCCGGACTGTGGCAGCGCGTCGAGCAGATGATGACGTCGTACAGCGATTCGCGCTACGTGTCGGAGGACTACGCGCGGGAGCTGTCTCACGCGCGCACGCAGCCGGTCGACGTCGAGCGCACGAGCGACGACCCTCCCGAACGCATCGCGGCCTGGCTCGCCACCGTCAGCGACGGCGCTCTTCGCAGCCTCGATCGCGACCTGCTCACCGATCTCCTGCACATCGAGGAGGAGCCGCAGCGCTGGCGCGACCTGGCTGGCACGGTCGTCGCGCACGCGGACGATCTTCTCCGCGTGGGCTACTTCGACCTGGCCTGGACGCTCGTCGAGCAGGTGATCGAGCAGGGGCAACTCGACACCGCTCGGCAGCCGCACGCGGCGAGGGCTCTCGAACGGTTCGCGCGCGGCTCGCTCATGAAGCACGTGTCCGCGCATCTGCGGAACGCCGACGAGACCGGATACGCGCGATTCACCAGGCTGTGCCATGCGATCGGCCCGCCGGTGATCGCTCCGCTCGCCGAGGTCCTGGCCTCCGAGCAGGACGCCCGCTCGCGGCACCGCTTGCGGGACGTGCTCGTGGGCTTCGGGCCGCGCGGCGCCGACGCCGTCCGCCCCCTGATGCAGTCGGCCACCTGGGAGGTCCGACGGACGGCGGCCTACCTGCTGCGGGAGCTCGGCGGAACCGAAGGGCTCCGGGAGCTGGTGTCGCTGCTCACCGATCACGAGCCGCTGGTGCAGCGCGAGGCGGTGCAGGGGCTCATCCTCAACGGCAGCGCCGAGGCATCGGCCATCCTCACACAGGCGGTGCTGGCCGCGACTGGCCGCGCGCGAGACACACTTCTCAACGAAGTGCTCGGCCTGCGAGACGATCGCGCGGCACCGCTCTTCAGCCACGTGCTGCGCAGCCTGGAACCCGATCGGCTTCCCCGGCTCTACATGACGGCCATCGAGGTGCTCGGCTCCTGCCGAACGGTCGAATCGATCGAGGCGCTCCGGACGGCTCTCCACAAGGGGCGATGGTGGACGCCATTGTCGAACCGCCGCATGCGCGCGGCGGCCGCCCTGTCGCTTCGCAGAATCGGCACGCCGCCGGCGCTCGACGCGCTGCGCGACGCGACGGTACGGGGCGCGTTCGGCGTGCGGGCCGCGGCAAGAGCGGGGTTGGAAGGGCTCGAACAGCCGTGACCGACGACCGGTCCGCGCGCCTGATTCATTACGAAGAGCTGCTCCGGCGCTTCGCTTCAGGCGTGCGCGCTACCCAGCTCTATGCGGCCGGCCATCCTCTCCTGACCAGGAACGTCGACGGGCTCTTCGGCGTGCTGCAGGCACTTCACCAGACCCGTCAGGCCGTCACGGTCGGTATCGTGGATCGCGAGTTCGTCGTCGCAGACACGCCGATGCCGAAGGCCAGCGCGGGGATGAAGGAACTGGTCGAGCGGCTCGAGACGCACGGGATTCAGCGCATCTCCTTCGAGCGGGGCGTGACGACAGGAGAGATCGCACAGCTGATGGCCGTGGTCGCCGCTCTGGCCGGCCGGTCCGACACCGCGTCAGGGCCTTCCTGGAGTTCGGTCCACATCAGGATGGGCCGGATCTCGGTCGAAGAAGGCCGCCAGGATGGAATCGCCAGCGACATGGCGGCGATCCGGCGGCTCTACACCACCGCCGTCGCCGCCGCCGAGACGGCCTGGCACAGCGCCGCGGTCGACGGACAGCCCGACCTGCCGGCGGCGCTGCAGGTCGTCGAGGGGCTCGCCGACGCCGTGACGCAGAACCGGACGGCGCTCGTCGCGCTCACGGCCATGCGCAACTACGACAACTACACGTTCACCCACATGGTGAACGTATCGATCCTGACGATGGGGCAGGCGCAGTCGCTTGGCATCGAGGGACGACTGCTGCGCGAACTCGGGCTGTCGGCGCTGATGCACGACATCGGGAAGGTCCGCACGCCGCAGGAGATCCTCAACAAGCCAGGGAAGCTGACCGACGAGGAACTCGTGATCATGCGCCGGCATCCGGTCGACGGCGCGGAGATCCTCCGCCGCACGCCGGAAATGCCGATCCTGGCGCCCGTAGTCGCCTTCGAGCATCATCTGCGCCTCGATGGCAGCGGATATCCGCAGGCGAGGCGCCCCACCCTCAACCTGGGGACCAAGTTGTGCAGCATCGCTGACGTCTACGACGCGATGCGGTCGCAGCGCGCCTACCAGCAGGCGTTCCCCTCGGACCGCGTTCTGGCGGTACTCCGGCAGAACGACGGGGCACACTTCGACGAGCATCTGGTGCGTCGCTTCGTGCAGCTGCTGGGCATCTACCCGCCTGGCACGCTGGTCAGGCTCAGCTCGGGCGAGGTCGCCGTCGTGCTCCGCGTCCACGCGCCGGATCCCTACAGGCCGAGGGTCAAGGTGCTCTTCGATCCTGCCGGGGTCAGGCGCGCCGTGCCGTACGAGCGCAGCCTGTGGGAGGCAAACGCCGACGAACCGCGCCAGAGCGTGGTCGCGCCGGTCGAACCGTCGGAGTTCGGGATCGACCCGCTCGACTTCCTACAGGCGCAGGTGCAGTAAGGCCCTGACGTTGCTCGTCGTCATGATGAATGGACCTGCCGCAGCCGACCCGCTCCGCCCGTGAATCGACGAAGCCGGCCGCCTTCGATGGTCGCGTCGTGGTTCATGGCGACCAGCTCCAGCGAGCCTCGCCGAAGTGTTGTCCGCCTTCGCGCGAAGCGCTCCGGCGAGACCCCGCCGAACGTTGGCGAAGGCGGGGCCGATCCCGGCGCGCCGCGGTGGTGGCGCGCTATACTGCAGGGGTGTGCAGCGGAGCGGCAGGAGCGGCGGCGGGACCGGCGCCAGGTGCTCGTACCCGTTGCTCGATCGGGAGCGCGGAACGATCTTGACCGATGCGATCCGCACGGTCGTCATCGCGTTTCTCGGACTGGCGGCGGGGTTCACCTGGTATTCGGTGCGGTCCTCTTCCATCCCGGCTTCCTCCCCCGATCGCCTCGTCGCCGAGCTGCGGCTCGCGCAGTTCGCCGCACTGCTGCTCACGCTGACGGCGGGTGCGTACGTCGGATTCGCGGTTGCGGCTCCCGGCTCTCAGCAGGGCACTGGATTTGACGTCGCGCTGGCGGTAGGCTTCTTCGTCGCCGCCGCAAGCACACTCGTGCGCGATCCGAGGCAGGCGCTCACGATCCTGGCCCTGGCGTTTGCGGCGCATGCAGTCGTGGACGTGGCGCACCGTCCGGGCCTGCTGCCAGACGCGGCCGTGCCACGGTGGTATCTCATCGGCTGCTCGATTTATGACGTCTACATCGGCGCTCTCTGTTATCTGCCCCTTCTCCGTCGGTAGCAACCTGATGCCACCCACAGTGTCGAGGAACGCACAGTGAAACGCTCATCCCTCCTGATCGGCCTCCTACTGGTAACCGCCACCGCGCTCTCGCTCGCCGTCGGGACCACGGCCGCGAGGTCCGCGGCAGCACAGCCTTCCGGAGCGCCAAAGCTCGTGGTGATCCTGGTCGTGGACCAGCTGCGCGCCGACTATCTCGATCGGTACGGAACGGGATTCACGGGAGGACTCCGCCGCCTCATGGAAAAGGGCGCCTGGTGGACAGAGGCCGCGTTCCCCTATCTCAATACGGTCACCTGCGCCGGACACGCGACCATCGGCACGGGAGCGTTCCCCTACCGCCACGGCATGGTCCTCAACACGTGGTACGACCGGGAGGCAAACGCCCCCACCACGTGCACGGAGGACGAGAGGGCCCGGAACGTCAGCTACAACGGCTTGGAGGACGGAGAAGGCCACAGCGCCCACAGGATGCGCGTCCGGCCTCTCGGCGAGCAGATCCAGCGGGATGGCGGCCGTGCCGTGTCCCTGTCGCTGAAGCCGCGGTCCTCGATCCCTCTCGCAGGCAACCGGGCCGAAGCGGTCGTGTGGTTCGACGACCGCGGCGGCTGGTCGACGTCGAGCGCGTATGCCAGCAGACCGGTGCCGGAAATCCAGCGGTTCGTCGACGCCAACCCGATTACGGTCGACTACGCCAAAGTCTGGGAGCGTACCCAGGACGCCTCCGCGTATCAGGGCGAGGACGCGGCGAAAGGGGAAGGAACCACGTCGGGATGGACGCAGTCATTCCCTCATCCGCTGGGCGCGCCTGCCGGAACGCCGGATGGCATCTTCT
>DATIEW010000870.1:0-2255 GCA_035455585.1 Vicinamibacterales bacterium
GAGATCGGGCGGCGCGTCAGCGCCTGCCCGGTCAGCATTTCGGAGGGTAGGGCCCCGCGTCGTACCCCGGCAGCTCCGGCACCCCGTGCCCCGGCGCGATCCTGCGCGCCCAGGAGTCGGCCGCCGGCGCCTCGCCGAACCACTTCTGGTAGAGCTTCGCCATCGTGCCGTCCTGCTTCATGCACTTGATGGCGTTGTTGACCGCCGCGCGGCCGGCCTGGTCGTCCACGCGGAACGCCACCGCCCAGACGAGCCCGGTCTTGTGGGTGTACGTCGGCACGAGCGCCGGGTTCTGCTTCGCCGCCCACATCGACACGGTGTGTCCGGCGAAGTTCGCATCCGCGCGGCCCGAGAGCACCGCCTGCACCGCGTCGGCGTTGGTGCCGTACACGTCGAACTTGAAGCCGTACTTCTCCGCGTTCTGCCGGGCCCAGCTCTCGTACGCGGAGCCCTTGTTCACGGTGATCGTCTTGCCCTTCAGGTCCTCGAGCGAGGCGATCGGCTTGTCGCCCTTCTTCTGCAGGAACCGGTAGTCGGTCTCCATGTAGCCTTCGCTGAACAGCATCGTCTTCGCGCGCTCGGGCGTCGCGGTGGTCGGCGCGAGCACGAAGTCGTACTTCTTCGCGTTCATGCCCGGGATGAGGGCGGAGAACTCGGTGCCGTCGATCTCGATCGGCCGGCCGAGGCGGCGGGCGATCTCCTGGCCGAGCTCGACGTTGAAGCCTTCGATGCCGCCGCCGAGCTTTGGCATGGCGTGCGGGGCGAACGTGGCGTCGACGCCGGTCTTGATCGGCGCCTTCGCCTGCGCGAGCGCCGCGCCCGAGGCGAGGCCGAGCACGACGGCCGCGACGATGCTGCTGGTACGTAGGTTCATGGATGCCTCCCGGTAGGTCGAGCCGGTATTGTGCATGGAAGACGGCGGCGGCGGGCTTGCCGCCCCGGTCCGGGGCGGCGCGCCGTCGGACGGTGCGTCAATCCCCGAGCGGACCGCCGGCGCCGACCCGCTCGACGATCAGCTTGTAGTGCTCCGGCCGCCGGTGCGCGGCGAAGTTGAACATCGTCTGCTTGAGGCCGGCGGCCAGGTCGACGTCGCAGTCGAACACGATGACCTCGTCCGCCTCGGTCGAGGACTTCACCGCAATCTCGCCGGTCGGCGCGACGATCAGCGAGTGGCCGAACATCCGGAAGCCGTCCTCGAACCCGCACTTCGCGGTCTCGACGAGCCAGGTCGCGTTCTGGAACGCCATCGACTGCGCCATGATGAGGTGGTGGTGCACGCGGAGCGCCGGCGGCTCGGGGTAGTGCAGGTTCTCGGTCGGCGTGTTGAAGCCGAGCGCGACGATCTCCGCCCCCTGCAGCGCGAGCACCCGGAACGCCTCGGGCCAGCGCCGGTCGTTGCAGATCAGCATGCCGGTGACGGTGTCCATGAAGCGCCATGCCCGGAAGCCCAGGTCGCCGACCTCGAAGTACTTCTTCTCGAGGTGCTGGAAGGCCGCCTCCGGCTTGTGGTCGGCGTGGCCCGGGAGGTGCACCTTGCGGTACTTCCCGGCGATCCGCCCGTCCGGCCCGACGAGGATCGCGGTGTTGAACCGGTGCTTCTCCGGCGTCAGCTCGGCGTACCCCAGGTAGAACCCGACGCCGTGCTCTTTCGCCAGATCGAAGAGCGGCTGCACCGTCGGGTTCGGCATCGCGGTCTCGAAGAACTTCCGGTCGACCTCGTCCCGGTCCTCCATCCACCAGCGCGGGAAAAAGGTCGTGAGTGCGAGCTCCGGAAAGACGATGAACTTCGCGCCCATCCCCGCCGCCTCGCGGAACATCGCCACCAGACGCTTGACCGCCGCCTCGCGCGTATCGGAAAGGTTGAGGGGTCCGAGCTGCGCTGCGGCGATCTTCAGGTGCCTTGCCATGAAGTGCCTCCGGTTACGGTGCCGCGCGCCGGTAGAACGTCCGCTCGCGGGACTCCAGGTACTGCAGTGCGTTCGCGAGGTAATGCTTGAAGTGCGGCGTCTGCTGGTGCGCCTCGAACGCCGCCTCGTCCGCGTAGATCTCGTACAACATCGCCCTGGTCGGGTCGTTCGGGTCGACGACGATGTCGAACTGCTTGCACCCCGGCTCGGTCTCGCGCGCGGCCTTGCCGTTCTTGAGCGCCTCGGCCATGAACTTGTCGACGCAGTCCGGTTTTATCTTCAGCGCCACCGCCAGTACCAGCTCTTTCATCACGATCTCCCTATGCCCAACAAAGATTTGAGCGCGGC
>DATIEW010000871.1:0-2061 GCA_035455585.1 Vicinamibacterales bacterium
ACGGCCAAGCCAAAGCCCCGCGCGAAGCGAAAGCGGGTCCGCCCGCAGCCGAAGCGGATCCTCAACTGCACGCCGTCGCTCGAGCAGGCGGACGACTGGCGGATCGACACGGCAGAGGATGCCGGCGTGCTCAGCGCCGCACCGCGGATCCCGGCTCGCAAGGATCTCCGGCAGCCGTGGTGGCGGATCCAGGACCAGGGGAGCACCGGGTCGTGCGTCGGCTGGGCGACCGCCGACGGCGTCCTGCGCTGGCACTTCGTCAAGGCCGGCCTGATCGAGACGGGCGAGCTGCTCTCGCCGCGCTTCCAGTGGCTCGCCGCGAAGGAGACGGACCAGTTCAACACCCGGCCGACGACCTTCGTCGAGGCGGAGGGGACGAGCCTGAAGGCCGCGCTCGACGTGGCGCGGAAGTTCGGAGCGGTGAAGGACAGCGTGCTCCCGTTCGGGAGCGGGCAGCTGTACGGCGGCGACGCCAAGACGTTCTACGCGATTGCCGCGCGGCTCAAGATCGGCATGTACTTCAACCTCGGCCACGAGATCGAGAACTGGCGCGCCTGGCTCGCGCAGAAGGGGCCGATCCTGACGCGACTCAACGTTGACTCGACCTGGCAGAAGGCGACGTCGACCAAGGGCGAGCTCGACCGCTACAAGCCGCAGACGGCCAAGGGCGGGCATGCGGTGACGCTCGTCGGCTACACGCCGGAGGCGTTCGTCGTCCGCAACAGCTGGGGCACGGGCTGGGGCGACCGCGGCTTCGCGTACGCATCACTCGCGTACGCGCAAGCCGCGTTCACCGAGGCCTACGGCGTCGAGCCGTAGGGCGCTGCGTGATCGGCCGCGCCTTGGGGCGAAGCCGCGTGATCGAGTCCGGCGCCTACGTCTTCGGGCCGGAGGACGGCGCGCTGCCGGGTCATGTCGCCGCCTGCGCCGGCTGGTGCCAGATCGAGGATCCGCGGCAGCGGATCCTCGATCGCGCGACGATCCCTGAAGGCGTCCGCTTCGCGGCCACGGGCCGCTTGCCTAGCGGTTGACCTGTACCACCGCGTACGTCGTGGTGGGCGTCGGCGGCGTGCCGAAGCGGGCGTTGACGGCATAGAGCCGGTTGCCGAAGAGGCCGATCGTCGTCGGCACGTCGAAGTCCGTGTCCGTGATCTCGCGCACGAACGAGCCCTGCGTCAGGCTCGCCGAGAGCCGGAAGACGGCGATCTTGTTCAGCCGGTTCTGGACGACGTAGAGCGTCTGCCCGTGCAGGAGGATGCCGTCGCCGTTCGTCAGCACCCTGCCGCCGAGGTCGACCTGCTCCGTCGCCCCGGTCCTCGGGTCGATCCGGAAGAGCAGCCCGGTCGCGCTCTGGACGCCGAGCAGCCACGTGCCGCTGGCGTTCGCGTCGATCCCGTTCAGGTTGAACGCACCCGGGACGTGCTGGTAGTCGCCGCTCAGGTTGATGGTGCTCGCAGCACCGGGCCGGCCGTTTGCCGACACCCCGACGCGGTAGAGCACGGGCTTCTGCGAGTCGGTGAAGTACGCGCCCTTCTGGGTGACGACGACATCGTTGATGAAGGTCGGCGCCGTCGCGAACGGGTACTCGCGCAGGAGCGCTCCCGTGCGCTCGTTGTAGACGAACGCCTTGCCGGTTCCCGCGCCGGAGACCCAGAGCCGACCCCGGTCGTACTCGAGGCCGGTTGCCCCACGCGTCCCGCCCGGCACGCCGGGAACGACGATCGCTCCCTGGCCCGTCCGCAGGCTGCCCTTGTAGACGGCGCCGGTCGGGATCGAGCCGACGTAGAACGTGTCACCCGTCCCGATCGCGATCCCCTCGGGCTGGAACCCGTTCGGGAGTGCGATCGTGGCCGGGAAGGAGCTCTTCGCGACCGCGGTCGGGACGACGAGGACGGCGAGAGCTGCGAACAGGATGAGTCGGCGCATCGGCGTTTCCCCCTTGATCGGTGTCCCAGCTGGTCTTTCGTGTACTCGCTGCAACCGGTTTCCGGCAGGTCCAGCCGCCAAACCGGAGCCTGCCCGCGCCCGTATGCCCAGGTGCCCCCCGTCTTCGCCCATCGA
>DATIEW010000872.1:0-2205 GCA_035455585.1 Vicinamibacterales bacterium
TACAACCGTGCCCTGGGTCGTCGTCGTTCGGTCGGCGTCGCCGTGGGAATGTGCCTCATTCTCTTCGGCCTCATGGTGCTGCCCCTCGGGACGCTCGTCACGCGGGGGAGTCCCCAGATTCGCGTGGCGATCGTCGTCGGGCCGGTCGGCGAAGAGCTCACCCCGGTATACCACGAGCTCGCGGAGATGGCCGCCGAGTCCGCTACGTCGGCTGGCGCAACGGTGTCGCGCGCCTACTCACCCGATGCGACGCCCGAGCGGGTGATCGAGGCCGTGGCGGGCGCCAACATCGTGATCTACTTCGGGCATGGGACGGGCTTCCCGAACCCGTACAGCGACGAGCTGAACGCGGAGCTCGTCAACGGCTGGGGCCTGCAGGGGCCCGCGGCGACGGGGACGCACGCCGACTCGGCGGCCGAAGGAACGCTGCAGTACTACGGCGAGGCGTGGCTCGAGGAGAACCTGCGGCCGGCGCCGGGGTTCGTGATGATCTACTCGAACGCCTGCTACGCTCCCGGTGCATCAGAGGGCGGCCTGCCGCGACCCAGCGAGGAAGAGGCACTCGCACACGTCGCGAACTACTCGCGGCCGATCCTGGCCCTGGGAGCGTCCGCGTACTTCGCCACGGACTTCTATGCCGGCGCTGCAGGACTGGTGTCGCGACTGCTGGCCGATCCCTCCCGACCGTACGGCGACGTGTTCCGAGCCGACCCCATGTTCTCCGCCGAGGCGCTGAGCACGTTCCCGCACCCGAGAGCGCCCGCCGAGATATGGCTGCATCGATCGCCGTATTTCGAGGGCGCGCTCGACTACTGGTACGCGTTCGCCGGCGACCCCTCGGCAAGCATTGCCGCCGCAGCCGGGGCGGTTGTCGCGGCGCCCGTCGTCGCAGCCGCACCCGCGCCCCCGGACGCACTCCTGGTCTCCGGCAGAGCGAGCAGCTACCCCGCCCAACCGGGATACGGCACCCAGCCGACGGCCGCGCTGCCGGATGCCCTCGGGGGCCGGCCCCTCACCGAGTCCGGAACGGTCGCGGTGTGCGCTGACCGCTGCATCATCGTGAAGGTCGTCGACTCCTGTCCCTGCTTCTGGGGAACGCCAGATCAGCGTGTCATCAATCTCTCGCACTCCGCCTGGGAGGCGGTGACGGACATGCCGCTGGCCGAGGGCCTGATCGAGGTCCGGGTGTACCGCGACGGCATGATCCCGCCGGACGAGGCGCCGCGGCAGCTCTACCCCGAGATGCCCGCCGTGCCGTCGAGCGCGGCATCGGCGTAGCGGCCTGCCGGTCGCGGCAATTCGGGCCGGTTGGGACGGCGCTCTGGGACCTTTGGCTCTCTCCGAGTAGTACTTCTACCGGCACGCTGCCGCTCATACCGGCCATCCGAGCCCGGGGACAGACCCGACGTGCCCACATGGCCAACCGAGTAGGGAGGGCGCCTGATGTCCGCCCATCCACCCTTTAGAGTCTCGGTCCTCGTGATGATCCTTGCCCTGATCCTCACCGCCGTCGCGCCCGCCGCTGCACGCGAGACGCCGACGCCGTCGGATCGGCCGAGCATCGCCGCGAAAGACCCAGGTCAGAAGCCACCCAACGAGGAGAAGGAACCGAAGATCACGCAGAAGGACCGCGACAACGCGGCTGCACGCCGCCTGCAGGAAGGCGCGCTGAATCCCCTCATGGTTGACGAAGCCGCGGCAGTGATCGCCGGCGCGCCTCGATACTTCAGCCATCCGAACTACGCGAACAGCCCGCTTCCGACCGTCGAGGGAGCGGCCATCACGGTCGGCAACGCCCTGACGGACCGCGCCTACGCGTCCGACTTCCCCGTTGCCGTCGGCGAGCTGGCACCGGTCTTCGTGGTTCTGCCGACGGCACTCCCTGACGGGATGCTTCAGGGCTTCAAGACGTGGAACCAGGCCGAGCCCGCCGGTAGCCCGTTTGCATCGGCCGGAAATGTCTTCCACTCCTATGTCCTGCGTCCGACGGGGAACCCGAACGAGTACACGGTGGTCTTCGACTCCGGGCTGCTGACGGTTCCGGCGCTGACGACGCCCGGCATCAGCGAGGCGGCATCGTTCGGCGTTGCCAACCTGGCGGTGCAGGCGGGCGATGTCCTCGCCTTCTACGGGCAGGGCATCCCGGTCGACACCGGATCCGGCGAGGACATCCTTCACTACCCAGCCCCGACCCCACCGCTGCAG
>DATIEW010000873.1:0-4007 GCA_035455585.1 Vicinamibacterales bacterium
TTCGCAGTTGCGGCGGGCAAGGCCGCATGGTCGATGGTGTGCGGCCTGGACGCGCCGGTCCGCGAGCGGGTGCGTGAGGGCCTGGTGGCCGGACCGCGTACCGGCGGCCTGGTGTTGCCCAGCGGCTTCGTCCAGTGCGAGGGAGCGCATCCGTATCCGAACGAGGCGAGCGTCGACGCGGGTCGGCGCGCGCTGGCGATCGCCGAAGCCTCGTCGGCAGGCGGGGGGGTGCTCATCGTGCTGCTGTCGGGCGGCGCGTCGGCGATGCTGGCGCTGCCGGCGGAAGGCATCACGCTCCGGGACAAGGTCGAGACGGTGCGCCTGTTGATGCGTGCGGCGGTGCCGATCGGCAGGTTGAACTGCGTGCGCAAGCACCTGTCGGGCGTCAAAGGGGGACGGCTCGGGGCGGCCGCGAAGCACAGCCTGACGCTGGCGATCTCGGACGTTCACGACCCGGTGCCTGACGATCCGTCGGTGATTGGATCCGGTCCAACCGTGCCGGATCGCACCACCTTCGGAGAGGCGCTCGAAGTCGTCGAGCGCGTGCCTGGAATTCCCGACGCCGTTCGCCAGCATCTCGAGCGCGGCGCCCGCGGCGGGATCGCTGAAACGGTCAAGCCGGACGACGCCAGGCTGGACGATGCTGCGTTCGAGATCGTGGGCAGCGCGTCGGCCGCGCTCGATGCCGCACAGCGTGTCGCGTGCGACCTGGGCTACGAGGTGGCCGTGCTCGCCCAACGGACGGTGGGCGAGGCACGGCAGGCCGCGGGGGCATTCGTCGCGGCGGCGCGAACGGTCGCGGCCTCCCGCGGCCGTCCCCTCTGCGTGCTCGCCGCCGGCGAGACGACGGTGCGCGTGCTGGGCAGCGGCAGGGGAGGAAGGAACCAGGAGTTTGCGCTCGCGGCCATGCCGCTCATCGGTCTCGTCGGGCGCGCGGCGGTCCTGGCGAGCGCCGGAACCGACGGGACGGACGGCCCGACCGACGCGGCCGGCGCGATCGTCGATTCCGCGACGCTCGAGCGGGCCCAGCGCGCCGGCCTGGACTGGCAGGCGTCGCTGGCCGACAACGACGCGTATCACTTCTTCGAGCCGCTCCGCGACCTCATCGTGTGGGGACCGACGGGGACGAACGTCGGGGACCTCCAGGTGATGCTCATTGCGTAGGTCCATGACAGGATGCTGAAAAACGCATCCTGAATGAAACAATGGGCAATGGGCGGGCGATGGGCAACGGGAATGGGCCAAGAGGCGGCTGTTTTGCCATGGCCCATTGGCCATTGCCCATCCGGACGCGCTTGTCAGCGGAGAATCGTCGCCTTCACTTCGACCTTGACGGTGCGATCCGTCGAAGGGTCGGCGGATTGTGAGATCACCAGGGGCTTTCCGTCGTCGAGTATCGCCGTGATGCTTTCGCTGACCGGCGCCGTGTCGCCTTGAATATCTCCGCTTCTGATCTCCGGCCGATACTCCAGCGTGAGGGTCACGAGCATCCGGTTCTCGCGGAGGATCGACGGGTTGGCGTCGACGTTGAGAACCGTGTTGCCGCGGGCCGTTCTGATCCGGCCGAGTCGGCCCTCGGCGACGACCATGCTCACGGTCTTGGCGAGTGGCTCACGGCCCCTCTGCTCGTCGGTGATTGCCAGCTCGATCCGTATGTTCGCTGCCAGCCCTCCTGCCGGACGTGCAGCCGGCGCCTGTTTTTTCGCGGCCTGTTCGGCCGGCTTCTCCTGCGCCAGGACGCCGCCGCCCATGGCGGCAAGGATGGCGATGACTGCCAGTGGTCTTCTCACGATGTCTTCTCCTGCAAGAGCCGCTCAGCGCGGCGGTGAAAGCGGTTCGATCTGGAGTTCGTCGATCGTCAGCGGCAGCACGCCAAACTCCCGCATGGCGATTCCTTCGGTTTCCAATCGGGCGACGGCGAGTGGCAGAATCGGTTCGAGCGCGGGTATCGCTTCGACCCGCTCGGCCGGAGGCGGATCCGGTGCAACGGCCGCGAACACATCCGGAACGGACAACGCCGGCTGCGTGCCGCGCGCCGGGCCAGGCGGCATCGTACGTTCTGCCACAATCGGTACAACTGCGCCAGGCACGTGCTCGAGACGCGTCAGCGGAGGCCTGAGTGCGGCGCTGCCGTCGCCGGGCGGCGTTTCCGGTCCGCGTCCGGCGAGCACGAACACGACGAGCACCGCGGACGCGAGCGCCAGGCTGCCGGCGAGCCGCCGAACGGTAAGCCAGCGGACCTGCCGGGATTCCAGTCGTGCCAGCACCCGGTGCCGCATCCCCGGCCGGGGCTCCGCCGACATGAGCTCGCGCACCGCGCGATCGATCGACTCGTCGAGTTCAGGGTCCTTCATGGGAGGTTCCGCAGCTTGCGGTCCAACTTTTCTTTCAGCACTCGCCGTGCCTCGAAGACGCGCCATTTCACCGTTCCGACCGGACAACCGAGCATCCGTCCGATCTCTTCGTACGAGTACTCGCCGGAACCGGCCAGCAGCAGCGCGTCCCGCATCTTCCGCGGCAGCGCGGCGATCTGCCGGCGTAGGGCCTGCTGGAACTCAGCGCCCGCCAACCGCTCCTCCTGCGACAGCCGACCGGACGCGATGTGCTCGATTCCCCGCGGGGTCCCGTCGGCGTCTTCGTGCGGCGTGACGGTCTGTCGCAGCCACCGCAGCACGCTCTTCCGTCTATCGAGCGCCCGGTTCCACGCAATCGTCAGGAGCCATGTCTTGAACGACGAATCGCCGCGGAACGAGCCGAGCTTCCGGTACGCGGTGACGAAAGCCTCCTGCGCCACGTCGTCCGCGTCGGCCGGCGACCGCACGGCCGCCAGCGCGGCCCGGAACACCGCGCGCCGGTGACGGTCGATCAGCTCCCCGAAGGCATCGGTGTCGCCGTCCTGCGCCCGGCGCACCAGATCCAGATCGGAGCACCGGGCACCCTCGGTCACGGTCACACAGTCAGTAGACTGTTCCGGGGCCGTTCCGGTTGGGACAATTCAGCACTCAGCTATCAGCGGTCAGAGCCTGTGTCTTCCGGCTTCAGCCGGAAGGTCCACGGCCGCGCAGAGGCCCTCCGCCTGAAAGCGGAAGCTACGGACATTCAGTACTCAGCATTCAGCATTCGTACTAATAAGATGGTGTCATGTTGAACCACGAGCGGCTTCTGGAGCTGATTCGTGACAGGATGGACCACCCGGCAACGCCCCGGGAGCTGCTCCAGCGGCTGAAGATCCCGAGGGAGCAGCGGGCGACGCTGACGCGCCTGCTCCGGGACCTCACCGCGAGCGGCGCGCTCGTGCAGACGCGGGGCAACCGGTTCGGCGTGCCCGACCGGATGAACCTCGTTGTCGGCCGCATCACGACACATCCGCGCGGGTTCGGCTTCGTGGTGCCCGACCGGCCCCTCGACGAGGTCAGCGGCGATCTCTACATCGCCGGCAGCAATCTGAACCAGGCCATGCACGGCGACCGCGTGGTGGCCAGGATCGAGCGCGTCACCGACAAGGGCGCCGAGGGCCGCATCCTGCGCATTCTCGAGCGCGGGTCGGCGACCATCGTGGGCCGGTTCGACGTCGACGAGTCCGATCAGGGCTTCGTCGTGCCGTTCGACCGAAGGGTCATCATGGACGTGCAGATTCCGCCGGGGGAGGACGGGCAGGCGGCGCCCGGCGAGATGGTGGCTGTCGAGATGACGCGGTGGCCGACCGCCGCCCGCGGTCCCGTCGGCCGGATCACGGAGGTCCTTGGCGGCATCAACGAGCCGGGCGTCGATGCCGAGATCATCATACGCAAGTACGGCATACCCGACGAGCACTCCGACGAAGCCGTCCAGGAGGCGCAGCGGCTCGGGCCGGAGGTCAGGGACCGCGACCTCGCGGGCCGCACGGATTTCCGGCCGCTCCTGACGGTCACCATCGACGGGGAGCACGCCCGCGACTTCGACGATGCGATCACAATCGAGCGGCTGCCAAACGGGCATTTCTGGCTCGGTGTGCACATCGCCGACGT
>DATIEW010000874.1:0-2328 GCA_035455585.1 Vicinamibacterales bacterium
TCTCCCTCACACCCGGATCTCGTGCACGGGCACGTAGAGCCTGGTCGAACCCGCGAGAATGGCTGTCACCCCGACCACGATGTGGTGCGGCATGAACGGCTCGCCGTCGTACTTTCGGATGTGCCCGTCGGCGACGATCCCGGTCTCCGCCCGCAAGTAGCGCGCGAACTGCCCACTGTAGTTGTTCTCGACGATGATGACCGTCCGGCACTTGCCGAGGATCGAGAGGATCGCTTCGGCGTGCAGCGGGACCAGCCATCTGATCTGGACGTTGTTGGCCACGACGCCGGCTTCGTCCAGCTGCTGCATGGCCTCGCCAATGACGCCTTCGGTCGACCCCCAGCCGACCAGCGTGACCCGGGCGTCGGCGGCTCCATGAACCTCCGGCGGCGGGAGGAGCGGAAGGACCGCGTCCATCTTGCGCATCCGCTTCTCGTGCATGGCTCGACGCTTGTGCGCGTCGGTGAACTCGTCGCTGATCAACACGCCGTCCTCGTCGTGCTCGTCGGTGGCCACGACGTGGACGTGACCGGGCGTCCCCGGCAGCGCCCGGGGCGAGATGCCGCTCTCGGTGAGGAGGTAACGCTTGAAGTCGCCGTTCACGGGCGGGCCGGCCCCGTTGAGGCCAATGACGTCGCCGCGATCGATGGGAACGTTGAAATCCACCTCGGCCGGATCGACACTCGACCGGCCTTCGGACAGGAGCAGATCGGAGAGGATGATACCCGGGCACTGGAACTTGTCGACGAGGTTGAAGAGCGCCGGGACGAGCTTGAAGCAATCCACGATGCTGGTCGGCGCGACGACGATCCGGGGATAGTCCCCCTGACCGGCGCCCAGCACTTGCCAGAGATCGCCCTGCTCGGTCTTGGTGGGCACGCCGGTGGCCGGTCCCGCCCGCTGGACGTTGATGCACACGACCGGAATCTCCATCATGGCCGCCGCGCCCAGGGCCTCGCTCATGAGGGCAAAGCCGCCACCGGACGTCGCGCACATGGCGCGGCAGCCCGCGTGCGCCGCCCCGATCGCCATGTTGATCACTCCGATCTCGTCCTCGACCTGTCGCACCATGATGCCGAGCTGGCGCGCGTGCCGCGCCATCCAGTGAAGCACTCCCGACGCCGGGCTCATGGGATAGGCACAGTAGAAGCGCACGCCGGCCGCAGCCCCGCCCATCGCGAGGGCCTGGTTGCCCTCGAAGAACGCCAGGCGCTTGCCCGCGTCGGGCAGCGAGAACGGGAAGGCCGTGAACTGCGTCGCCGCGTGATCGTAGCCCGCTCGAGCGACGCCGACGTTCTCGGCCACGGCGGCCGGGCCCTTGCGTCTGAACTGAAGCGTCAAGATCGCTTCGAGAGTCTCGAACTCGACCTTGATCAAGCGCAGGACCGCAGCCAGCGCGACGGTGTTCTGGACGAGATCGCCCCTGATCGTGGGCGCCAGCGCCTTGACGGAAAACGGGCAGAGCTGTACCCCGTCGGGAACGAAACCCGGCTTGATCGTGTCGCTGTTGAACAGTACCGCCGAGCCCGGTCGCATCAGCGTCAGGTGGCGGTTCATCGTGTCTTGGTTCAACGGCACCAGCACGTCCATCTTGTCGCCGTGGCTCAGGACAGGCTGGTCGCTCGTGCGCAGGGTCAGGAAGATGTGACCGCCGCGAATGATGGACTGGTAGGCGTTGTAGGCGTTCACGTGGAGCCCGCGGCGGACGAAGATCCGCGCCAGAATATCGCCGGGTGTCGCAATCCCCTGGCCCGCCGCGCCGCCAATGCCGATGGCAAGGTCGATTCTGCGCACAGCTGCTCTCCTGTCGGAGCTCTCGCTCCCGCGATTGTCCGGCCAATCCTGCGCCGAACACGCGGCGCCGTCAAGGAGCCGGGGCCGGAGCCCGCGCCTCGTCGATCAGGCTCTGGACGTTGTCGCCGGTCAGGGACTCGGCACGTCGCGGCGCGCGGCGACCCCGCCGATCCGGTCGGCGAGGAGCGCGACGGTGAGCGCGTAGTTATGCGCACAGTTGTAGCGCAGCAGGGCGTCGTAGTTGCCGTAGACCAGGACGTCGCTGGTGCCGATCCGAACGAGCGAGGCGTCGCGGGCGACGACCGGGAGGTCGCCGCCATCCGCCCCTCGGACGCCCAGCCGCTGCCAGTGGGCCAGCGGCGCCGGGCCAATCATGTCGCGCATGGCCCGGCAGCCGGAGCCTCTCACGCCCAGCTCGGCGAGGATCCGCTCCGCCACGGCCGGCGTGACGCGCACCGGGCGACCCCACGTCTGGTCCCCCCGCCAGCCGTGCTGCTTCAGGTAGTTGGCCATCGAGGCGAGCGCGTCGCCGTG
>DATIEW010000875.1:0-11863 GCA_035455585.1 Vicinamibacterales bacterium
GGTTTGTCCAGGCCATGACCTCCGGATCGAGGCCTTCACCGCAGAAATATCGGAAGTCGGCGGTGGACACTGACACCGCGCGCGAGGCGATCCGGCGCCTCGATATCCTGATGACGACCCGGCGCGCATACCGCGATCCACGCCTGACCCTGGCCTCGCTCGCGGCCACGCTCGGACTGCCGCGCCATCAACTCTCGCAAATCCTGAACCAGCACCTCGGTGAGTCGCTGACGGACTACCTCAACAGGCTTCGCATTGAAGACGTGAAGGCCAGTCTCCTCGCCGCGGAGAACGACGTCTACACCGTCGAGGCGGTGGCCCGTACGGCCGGCTTTGCGTCCCGGTCGGTCTTCTACCGCGCCTTCGTGCGGGCCACTGGACAGACGCCGACGGCCTGGCGCCGGTCGGGCCGCGCGGGCTGAGGCGTCATTCATTTGTCCGTCCCGGTCGGCGCGGACAAGACCTCCGCAACAGCGCCTGTCTCGCTCCCGTCTATGCGTCTGTCCGGTCACCCGACGCGACCGGCGATGGAGCGATCCATGACACGAGCGACGACAGCCCTGGCCGCGGGCGGCCTCGCCCTGATTCTCGCGGGGACCGCCGGTATGCTGGCGATCCGGGGGCAGAGCATGGGGGCCGCGCCGGTGACGGTTCGATTCGCGGCCGTCACCGGCACCGGCGGAGACGACGTCTTCCCCGGCAAGAGCTGGGCGAAGGTCGCTCGACCGGGCGAGGCCGGCTGGTCGGAGGACAAGCTGGACGACGCCTTCCGGTTCGCCGACCGCATCGGCTCCGGTGCGATCCTCATCGTCCAGCACGGGGTCGTCGTGGCGTCGTGGGGCGACGTTGGGCGAACCTACGACGTGTTCTCTGTCAGGAAGTCCCTCCTCCACGCGCTGCTCGGGACGCTCGTGGGGTCCGGCGAGCTCGATCTGGACCGGTCGCTGGGCGACCTCGGGATCGACGACAAAGGCGGGCTGTCACCGTCGGAACTCCAGGCGCGCGTGCGGGATCTGCTCACATCCCGCTCGGGCGTCTATCACCCAGCGGCGTACGAAGCGCGGGACAACGCGCGCAGCAGGCCCAGCCGGGGCAGCCACCGGCCGGGCGAGTTTTTCTACTACAACAACTGGGACTTCAACGTGCTCGGGACCATCTACGAACGCGTCGCTCACGGACGGATCTTCGACGACTTTCAAGCGCGCGTGGCGGCGCCCCTCGGCATGGAGGACTTTTCAGTCGCCGAGACCGCGTACGTGCGCGAAGCCTCGTCCGACCACCCGGCCTACGTGTTCAGGATGACCGCTCGCGACCTGGCGCGATTCGGCCTGCTTTACCTGCGCCACGGGCGATGGCGCGACCTGGAGATCGTCCCCGCGTCCTGGATCGAGTCGAGCACGGTGAGCCATGTGAAAGACGCGCAGCCGTTTTCCGACTATGGGTACCTCTGGTGGGTCTACCCCCGCTGGTCGGGCCACCTCTACGGGGCATCCGGCAAGGGCAACCAAAAAGTACTGGTGTGGCCCGGCCGGGACATCGTGCTGGTGCACCTCGCAAAGACGAAGCTCTGGGGGCTGCTCGGAAGTGAGGTGGGCAGCGTGGACTTCTGGAACCTGATGAATCGGATTGCGGCCGCGGCGCCCTCCGATTCCAGCCGATGACGAGGCGGCACCGCTGTGCGTTCGGCTGAGAGACGACGATCGTGCCGCTGCGCTCGATGATGTACGCGAAGGTCCGCATCACCGCCCGATAGTTGAGGGGCTCGGATGCCTCGGCGTCTCTCCTGATGGCCGATGGATCACATACACGGAAACGGGAACCGAAGGTGACATCTGGCTGGCGACCATCCGGTAGCTCCCGCACGGGCTGCTGACGGCGGCTGCCCGGCCATGCAGTGAAGAACCGTGGTTACCCGCCAAAGTACCCCTTGCGGGCTCGCAGGGTGTACTTCCGGCCGTTGGCCAATTCCACCCGCAGGTCGTGCCAGCCCTTCGGGTCGACGCCGGTCGGCGTATATCGCAGCACGTAACTCTGCCTGAAGTCGTTGAACACCCGTGTGAACGTGTCGACCACGGATTCGGGCGAACTCGTGTGGCGTGCCGTGCCCCCGGTGGCCTCCGCCGCTTCCTCGAGTCGCTCGATGCCGCGGAGGTCGGGCAGGACGTGCAGCCACGTCGTGCGGAGAAACGCCCCGCTCGGGAACGTATACACCGACGTGCCCTTCCTTCGGTCGAGGATGAACCTCGGTCCGTCGCGTTCGACAAACACCAGGTGCATCACGGCATCGGCCTGCCGCGCAGCGTCGAGCACGGTGGTGGAGTCCACGACGCTGCCAAACTCCACGCCGTCGCTGATCGCGATGACCACGTGCCGGCGTTCGGGATCGGGCCGGTGCATCAGCGCCAGAAAACACCCGTCGTAGAACGACTGAATGCCCCCGACCCGTACATCCGGCAGGACGCCCGGGTCATCGCTCGACCGCCAGCCAAACGCATCATTCACCTGGTTGCCCAACGTCAGCAGGCGCACGCGGTCGGCCGGCCGCAGGAGAGCCACCATCTCCTTGATGCTGGTGTTCAGGTCTGCCAGCATCGCGCGGGAACTCTGGTTGTTGGTGCCGAGGAACAGGGTGACGTCGATCGGCACGGCGCCCAACGACGCGGAGTCAATCGTCTGGCGCTGGTCACGGTCATACAACACGAAGTCGCTGGCCTCGAGGCCGGGCACGGGCTGGTTGCGGTCCTGGACCGAGACGGCCACGGACACCGAGATCGCGCCGGATCGGAACACCGGCGGGCTCTGCACCTGGGCGGCCAGTGTCAGGACCCACGCAACCATCAGGCACAAGCTGGCGGCGATCGTTCTCACCGGATGGCCTCCCGAAGCTGTGCCATGTACGCGGGCATGAAACGAAAATCGCCGTACCCGAAGAGGCTCCACGGATCGTCGGGTCGACGTCGGGCGCCGAACGCGTCCTGCACCAGCGTGTAGGCTTCGTCCCGGCGTCCGTGCAGAAACAGGTTGGCGGCCAGCGCGGTTGTGGCCGACTGCGCATGGGGCAGGACCGCAAGCGCCGACCGGTAGTGCGCCTCGGATTCCGCCACCTGGCCGGACAGGTCGGCCGCGCGCCCTCTCAGGAAGTGGGCAAGGTACCCGACGAACGGGTCGGTTGAGGCCGCCGCCATCGCGAAGTGGGTGGTCGCCGTCGCCGGCTCCCGCAGGGTCAGCCACAGGTAGCCTGCGCGCAAATGGGCCTCTTCACGAATCGGCGCGAGTGCCGAGAGCTTGTCAAACATCCCGATCGCCGCGCGGGCACGTGTGCGCCGAATCCCCTCATCGGAGTTCTTGAGGGGGTCGGGAACCCAGGCCGCGTCCCTCGACCATTCGGTGTCGGCCGTCACCTCGGCGAGGATGGCGCCCGCGAGCTGGAATCGCGCCTCGTTCGGAAAACGCCGCACCGCATGGGCGACATGATCGCGAGGCCTGACCGGCGCCACCTCGCGCTGGTTGAGCGCGCCTCCCGACATGGACAGGCCGAAGTACTTGCCGTCGTCCCGGGCGTGCTCGAGCGCGGCAACGGACGCGAGGAACCAGACATGTTCCGCTGCGTCGGGCGTGGCGTTCTCCCGCAGGAGGCGGCAGCCCCATTCCACCAGCGGATCGACTTCCTCAGGCCAGAAGCGTGGTGAGGCGGCTTCCAGGGCGAACGTGGCCGCCACGAGACGCCGGCGGCGCACCTGGTCCGGGCCACCGGCCTTCGTCCACTCGGAGCCGAACTTCTGCAGGTCATTCCTGATGGCGCCCGGACTCGGCGGCCTGATGAGTTCCCGGAGCACCGCCTCGTGCTCGCCCTGGTCATACCGCTCCAGCAGCGCCATCGTCGCGTTTGGTTGCGATGCTGATGCGGCCAAGCCGCGGCGCGTGACGCCACCCGGTGTCACTGCCACAACGACAGCGCACGCCACGCAGACGGCGGTAGGCAGTCGGAACGTCACTGTCCCGCCGACTCCTTCGGCATCCAGTTTCGACCGAGCTTGGTATCCCCGCCTCGATAGAATTCCCCCATTTCACCTGCCCCGATGGGCGAGAGGACTTCGCAAGGGCCGAGAGGAGTGCCGGGGAGCAATGGTCAATGACCTGCCAGCCGATCATACGTCTCCGCGGCCGCCGGATCTGCGCCGCGTCCGCTACGCCAAGACGATGGACGATTCGCTCCCCTCGCACTCGATGTCGTGAAGTCGTTGACTGCCCGCCCGTAGGCCTCGCAGGCGCCATGATGGGCCGTATTCGGTTCCCCTGCCCTGACATACCGTTCGACGATCAGACCTGACGGCAACACGAACGGCTTCAATGGACCATCGGGAAACACCATGGTCATCATGCCGCGTGGTCCATCCGGCTTCGGCATCCTGACCAGCAGGCGCAAGCCCTGCCCAAGGAACGCAGCGCCTGTGCATTTCGCGGTGGTGCCGGTGTCAATCACGACGGGCGCACCCGCGCCGGTCGCATACAATGTCCTCAGCATACGAATCCTGGAGGTCTTCCGTGACGCGCTTCCGCCTTGCCGCCGTGGTCTCCGCCGCCTGTCTGCTCACTGTCCCCGCCGGCGCTCAGCTCGACAACGTGGGATCGCTCTCGTTCCCGACGTCGGCCTCGCCGGAGGCGCAGCGCCACTTCCTGCGCGGTGTGGCGATCCTCCACAGCTTCGGCTGGAAGCAGGCGATCGCCGAGTTCCAGCGCGCGCAGCAGATCCAGCCGGACTTCGCGCTCGCCTATTGGGGCGAGTCGCTCTGTTACAACCACCCGCTCATGTCCGAGCAGGACGCGAAGAACCCGCGCGGGGTGCTGGCGCGGCTCGGGCCCGACACCACCGCGCGCCTGGCCAGGGCGCCGACGCCGCGCGAGCGCGGCTTCCTCGCTTCCGTCGAGGCGCTCTGGGGCGAGGGCGACTGGCGCGCGCGCCGCGTCGCGTACATGCGCGCGATGGCCCGCCTCCACGCCGATTTCCCGGACGATGACGAGGTCACGACGTTCTACGCGCTCTCGCTCCTCAGCGCCGCGCGCGCCGAGGACGACAGCACGTTCCGGCCGGAGATGAAGGCCGGCGCGCTCGCGATGCGGGTCTTCACGAAGAACCCGAACCACCCCGGCGCGGCGCACTACATCATCCACGCCTTCGACGACCCCATCCACGCGCCGCTCGCGCTCGAGGCCGCATTCGCCTACGCGAAGATCGCGCCGGCCGTGTCGCACGCGGTCCACATGCCGACCCACATCTTCATCCAGCACGGCATGTGGAAGGAGGTGGCGCTCCAGAACGTCCGCGCGTTCGACATCGCGAAGGACCTCTGGCAGCCTGGCGATTCCCCGGGCGACATGGCGCACTCCGGCGACTGGGGCCAGTACGGGTTCCTCCAGCTCGGCGACTACGCCGGCGCGCGCGCGCGCATCAGGGCGTTCGAAGAGATGGTCCAGACGACGAAGCACGCCCGGGCGGCCTCCGGCCTCGACCTCGTCCGCGCGCGCTACATCGTCGAGACCGAGGACTGGAAGGTCGGGCAGATAGCCGGCTCCTCGCCGCCGACCGTCGTCTTCGCGAACGGCCTGAGCGCCGTGGCGACCGGAGACGCGAAGACAGCCGACGAGATGCTGGCGCTCCTCGCGACGGCCGCGAAGGTGCCGGCCGGCGCCGGCGGGGATCCGCACGCGGACCACCGGCCGGCGGCAGGCCTGTCCGAGAGCGCGAGGTCGACGCGCATCCTGTACAACGAGCTGGCCGCGCGCGTCGCCGAGTCGAAGGGCCAGCGGGATCGAGCCATCGCGCTGCTCGAGGAGGCGGTGCAGATCGAGGAGGGCATGCGGCCGCCCAACGGCGCGGCCGACCCGATCAAGCCGTCGCACGAGATGCTGGGCGAGGTGCTCCGGCGTGCGGGCCGGCCTGCCGAAGCGGCCGCGGCCTTCGACGCGTGCCTCCTGCGCATGCCGAACCGCTCGCGCTCGCTCCACGGCGCGGCCCTGGCCTACGCCGCGGCCGGGAAGCCCGAGCTCGCGAAGGAGCGTGAGGCGACGCTCGAGTCGTTCTGGCAGGGCAGGCCGATCGATACGACAGCTGCGGGCCGATAGCAGGCTGCGGAAACCGCGCAGCCTGAAGGGACAAGGCACAAGGGAAACCACGGATCAGGGGTGGACGACCGGAATACGCTTCCAGCCGTCGAGTTCGAGCGGGTGTCGTTCGCGTTCGACGATCACGTGATCCTGCGCGACGTCAGCTTCAACGTCCCGAGGGGCACGATGACCATCGTGCTCGGCCAGAGCGGTGCCGGAAAATCCGTCACGCTCAAGCTGATACTGGGCCTGCTGCGCCCGGACGAGGGCGCCATCCGGGTCAACGGCGAGCGGGTGGACACGATGCACGAGCGGGAGCTGATGCGGGTCCGCGCCGATATCGGGATGGTCTTTCAGGAACTCGCGCTGTTCGACTCGCTGACCGTCGCGGAGAACGTCGGCTACCGGCTCTCCGAGGAGATGCGCCTGCCGGAGGAACGGGTCCGTACGCGCGTGGAAGAAGTGCTCGGCTTCATCGGGCTGGACGAGTTCATCGACCGGATGCCCTCTGACCTCTCCGGTGGCCAGCGCAGGCGTGTGGCGATAGCCCGCGCGATGGCGCCGAAGCCCGGCCTCATCCTCTTCGACGATCCGACGACGGGGCTGGATCCGATCATTGCGTCGACGGTCGACGACGAGATCGTGAAGCTGCGGGACCTCGAGCGGGTCACGTCGATCTTCGTGACGCAGCAGATCAGGGACGCCTTCTACATCGCGACCCACGAGGCGGTGCGCCAGGACGGCCGGATCGAAGTCATCGACGCGCACGAAGAAGGGATCGCGCCCGCCGAGTTCATCCTCCTCCACGACGCGCAGATCCGCTTCCGCGGCACGGCCGCCGAGCTGATGGCCTCGCAGGACCAGTACCTCCGCAAGTTTCTGTACAGGACCCTGCCGCCCTGGTAGCTCACCCTGGTGTCGGGAAGGGAGCATTTAGGTGCCCGCGATTCGATCGGCAACGGCAACCGCCTTCTTCCTCTTCGACGTGGCGGAGCAGATCGACATGGCGGCGCTGCAGGAGGCCATAGGCGGCAGCGCCGCCTCGGCGCGCATCGTCCCCAAGTCGGGTGCGCCTTCGTATTTCCAGTACGCCACGCCGCCCGTCGTCGTCGACGGGGACGTGCTCGGCTGCGGCGAGGTGGACGGCTTCCGCGCGCGCGTGAAGTTCTTCGACTACGGCGTTCTCTCGCTGGCGCTCACGAGGCAGTTCTCCGGCGACTGGCCGGAGCTGATCGATCTGGCGCAGCGGTACATCGAGAACGAGGCGCTCGAGCGCCGGGCTGAAGAGGTGTGCCGCGGGGTGGCGTCGCGGCTGTCGACCGCGTTTTCCGGCACGCGCGACCGCTGGCTGTCGGAGGACTACCTCGTCTTCGCAGTCACCGCTTTTTCAGAGCCACTGACGGTCGATGATCTCATCGCCCGGCGATCGGAGGAGATCGCGCTGCTGCTGCGCGGCGAGCGCCAGCCGCTCAGCCGGCAGGAGCAGGAGGAGGTCCTTCGCAACCGCCTGTCGTACCTGACGACGGACCTCGTCGTGCCGACGTGGAACGCCGCGTTCGTGTACGACACGGAGACCGGCGCGCAGGCCGCGCTCGAGATCTTCGAGTTCGCGAACTCGCAGCTGCTCGAGTTCCGCTACTACGACGAGCTGCTCGACTCCGAGCTGGGCCGCATCTATTCGCAGCTGAAAGCGCCCCGCTGGTTCGACTGGCTCGGGGGCCGCGGCCACATCCGCGCCGCCCGCCAGCTGCACGCGCTCTTCATCGACGTCAACGAGATCGTCGACAGGACCGAGAACGCGCTGAAGATGGTAGGGGATATCTACGCGGCTCGCCTCTTCCACCTGGCCACGACGCGCGTCGGCCTCGGCCCGTGGAAGGCGAGCGTCGAAGAGAAGCTGAAGACGCTCGACGACATCTACCGCTTCGCCGTCGAGCAGATCGCCATCTCCCGCGGCCACTTCCTCGAGGCCACGATCGTGCTGATCCTCGTCTTCGAGCTGGTCCTGTTCTTCATGGGCATAATGACGTAACCGCGGACCGCAGCCCGCGAGCCGCGAACCGCGAGCCGCGAACCGCGAACCGCGGCAGGCTCACTTATCATCGTTACATGATCCGCGTCAGATTCGCGCCGTCGCCAACCGGATACCTGCACATCGGAGGGGCGCGCACGGCGCTCTTCAACTGGCTTTTCGCCCGCCGCCACGCAGGGGCGTTCGTGCTGCGCATCGAGGACACGGACGCCGAGCGCTCCTCGTGGGACATGGTTGCCGGCATCGTCGACGGGCTGCGGTGGCTCGGGCTCGACTGGGACGAAGGGCCCGACGTCGGCGGACCGCATGCGCCGTACTTCCAGTCGCAGCGGTTCGATCGGCATCGCGCGATCGCCGAGCGTCTCGCGGCAGAGGGCCACGCCTACTACTGCTACTGCACGCCAGAGAGTCTGCGGCGGCGGCGCGAGGCGGCGGAGGCCTCATCGGGCGGCTGGATCTACGACCGCACGTGCCTGGCGCTCGCGCCGGAGCAGATCGCGGAGTTCGAGGCCGCCGGCATGCCGCGTGCGGTCCGCTTCAAGGTTCCGCCAGGCGAGACCGCGTTCCACGATCTCGTTCACGGTCCGATCGCCTTCGACAACGCGCATATCGAGGACTTCGTCGTCCTGCGCTCCGATCGCCAGCCCACCTACCATCTCTCGGTGGTGGCCGACGATCTCGACATGCGAATCACGCACGTCGTCCGCGGCGACGATCACATTTCGAACACGCCGAAGCAGCTGCTGCTGTACGGCGCGCTGGGGCAGCCCGCGCCCGCGTTCGGGCACGTTCCGCTCATCCTCGGTCCGGACAGAAAGCGCTTGAGCAAGCGCCACGGCGCGACGTCGGTGATGGAGTATCGCCGGATGGGCTACCTGCCGGAGGCGATGATCAACTTCCTGGCGCTGCTCGGGTGGTCGCCGGGCAACGACCAGGAGCTCTTCACGCGCGAGGAGCTCGTCGCGAGCTTCTCCCTCGAAGGCATCAGCGGAGGGAACGCCGTCTTCAATCCGGAGAAGCTCGACTGGTTCAACCAGCAGCACCTCTCGCGGCTGACCGCGGAAGACATCGCCGACCGCCTCGATCCGCTCCTGCGGGAGGCCGGCATCTGGCGGGATGGCCTGCGCGGCGGGGAACGGGCGTGGCTCCTGAAGGTGATCGAACTGCTCAAGCCGCGTGCCAGGAAGCTGTCGCAGATCGTGGACGATGCGAGGGTTTTCCTGCAGGATACGGTCGAGTATGAAAACGCGGCAGTCGAGAAGTACTTGCGCGGCGCACAGGTGGCGGACCACCTGGCGGCGCTGACGGCGGCGCTGTCCCAAGCTCATCCGTTCGACGCGGCTGTCCTCGAAGCCGCGCTTCGCAGCCTGGCGGCAGCACGTGGCGTCAAGCCCGCGGCTCTGATTCACCCGGCCCGTGTCGCCGTCACCGGACGCACAGTGAGCCCCGGACTGTTCGAGGTGCTGGAGCTGCTCGGCCGCGAACGCACGCTTGCCCGCCTTACCGATTCCCAGCTGCTCGCGTCACGGTGAACTGCCGCCCGGACAGTGCGGTACCGCACTCGGGCGCACACTCGAGAACTTCAAGTCATGGCACCCCGGTTGCACAACTCCCGGTTGGAAAGCTGGATCCGAACACCTGGGAGGGACGCACGTGGCCAAGGAAGATCGCGGGTTCGCTTCGATGGATCCAACCAGACAGCGCGAAATCGCCAGTAAAGGCGGCAAGGCCGCACACCAGAAGGGAAGCGCTCACGAGTGGACGACCGAGGAAGCACGGGACGCTGGACGGAAGGGCGGCATCGCAAGCCACCGCAAACGCCGCGAAGGGTTGCGGGCCGACCCGGGGGGTTCCGCCCCGTAGCGAACGGAGAGGTCCGATCCTCGCAGCGCTACAAGCCGCCACGATTCCGTGGACGGGACGGAGGGACCGGAGGTCAACACGAAGGAACGGAGCAGAGGTCCTCCGTTGTCGTCGTTTCTCCGTGTTAGCCTCCGGTTTCTCCGTCCCTACGTTCCCCCGTTCCCGCTATATGATCGGGTCCTGTGACCCCTGAAGACTACGCCCGCGCCCGGCGCATCCTCATGCGGCGCGACCCGGTGCTTGGCGGACTGATCAGACAGTACGGCGTGTGCGGTCTTGCCGCCGCCCAGCGCGCCGATCACCTCACCGCCCTCGTCCGCGCGATCGTCTTTCAGCAGTTGTCCACGAAAGCCGCCTCCACGATTTACTCGCGACTGATCGAGTTGATGCCAGACGGGCAGCCGGAGGCCGCCAGGCTGGCGCTCCTCTCCGACGAGCAGCTTCGGACGGCCGGCATCAGCCGGCAGAAGGCCGGCTACCTGCGGGATCTCTGCGCCAGGGTCGCGAGCGGCGCGCTCGATCTCGACGGCCTCGAGCGAATGGACGATGAGGATGTCGTCCGCGCGCTCGTGGAGGTGAAGGGGATCGGCCGGTGGTCCGCAGAGATGTTCCTGATGTTCCGTCTGCATCGGCCGGACGTCCTGCCGGTCGGCGACCTCGGCATCGTGACCGCCGTTCAGAAAGCCTACCGACTGCGCAAGCGTCCGACTCCATCACGACTTCTGTCCATCGGCGAGACGTGGCGTCCCTATCGGTCCGTCGCGTGCTGGTACCTGTGGCGCAGCTTGAACAACGCGCCGATGACTCCGGCCGGTCGGGCATCGAACGGCAGCAGGATCCGCCCTCGCGCGCGAGAGCGATAGTCCTCTGCCGACAGTCAACCCGGAGAGGGAGGCAGGTCCGTGCAGCTTCCGCCTTCAGGCGGAAGGGAGCAGCCAGAGCCAACGAGGAAGAGATGAACACCATGAAACGCACACCGACTCTCTTGTCGATCGTGACCCTCGCGCTCCCGTTGCTCCTCGCCGCGCAGGCGCAGCGCGACGAGAAGAAATGGGACGTCGCCGCGGACCTCGGTCCCACGACGAAGCTGGCGTTCGACACGAGCGAGGGAACGTGGATGAACCTCGACGTCAGTCCCGACGGGCGCCGGATCGTCTTCGACCTGCTGGGCGACATCTACGTGATGCCGATCGAGGGCGGCTCGCAGGCGAAGCGGATCGCCGGAGGTCCGGCGTTCGACATGCAGCCGCGCTTCAGCCCCGACGGTGGGCGGATCGCGTTCACGAGCGATCGCGACGGGCTCTGGAACATCTGGACCATGAACCTCGACGGAGCGGACGTCAGGCAGATCTCGCGCGAGAAGCGATGGTTCATCAACAGTCCGGCGTGGTCGCCCGACGGTACCTACATCTACGCGCGCCGGCACTTCGTCAAGGAGCGATCGCTCGGAGCGGGCGAGGTCTGGATGTACCACGCGTCGGGTCCAGGCGACGGCCTTCAGGTGACCGAGCGCAACGGCTGGCAGAAGGACGCCGGCGAGCCCGATGTCTCGTCGGACGGGCGCTACCTTTATTACAGCCGGGACGTCACGCCCGGCCAGACGTTCGAGTACAACAAGGATCCCAACGGCCTCATCTACGCGATCATGCGGCGCGACCTTACGACGGGTCGCGAGCGCCGCGCCGTCAGCGTCGCGGGAGGCTCCGTCGCGCCGCAGGTGTCGCCCGACGGCCGGACGCTCGCCTACATCCGCCGCGTGCGGCTTCAGAGCTTCCTGTTCCTCCGCGATCTCGAGACCGGCCGCGATCGCCAGCTCTTCGGAAACGTCGACAAAGACCTGCAGGAGGCCTGGGCGATCCACGG
>DATIEW010000876.1:0-2991 GCA_035455585.1 Vicinamibacterales bacterium
CACGTCCAGCCGTACCTCGAGTGTCTGGCCTATCGGCTCGACTGCGCCGATGGCTCCATCTGCTATTCGGGTGACAGCGGCCTCTGCGAAGGGCTCGTCGACCTCGCGCGGGGCTGCGACGTCCTGATCCAGATGAATCACCACTTCAGCGGGACCGAGCCGACGCCCGACTACCGCGCCGCGTGCGGCAATCACCTCGACAACGCCGAGCTCGCCAGCCGCACGGGGGTGAAGACACTCGTCCTCACGCACCTGCTCGCCCAGATCGACCAGCCGGGTGTCCGCGAGCGGATCGTGCACGAGATCCGGCAGCGGTTCGACGGCCGCGTGATCTGGGGGGAGGACCTGATGCAGCTCACGCTCGCCGCCGGCGAAGTCGCGTGTTCGTGGCTCGCAGTTCGCAGTCCGATAGGTTCGCTGCAGGTTCGGTCCGCGAACTGCGAACCGCGAACAACGAACCGCGAACGTCGTTGACATGCCCATTGGCTTAGGCGGATCATCCGCGTCGTGCGGGATCGCGTAACGGTTCTCGAAGGAGTTCCTCACATGCGCCTGAATCACGTCACCTGGCTGGCTGTCCTCCTGCTGATCGCGCCTGCGGTCACGGCCCCGCTCGGCGGGCAGTCACCCGCCGGCGCTCCGGCCCAGGCCGACCCCGCGACGTTTTCGATGGCGCTGACCGGCGATTCGATCATCACGCGCAGGCTGTCGGTCTACAAGGAGCCGCCGTTCCTGAAGATGATCGACATCATCCGCGGGGCCGACGTCGCCTTCACCAACCTCGAGATGCTGTTCCACGACTACGAGGTGTACCCGATGAACCAGAGCGGCGGGACCTACATGCGCGCCGAGCCTGCTCTCGCAAAGGAGCTCGTCTGGGCGGGCTTCGACCTCGTCTCGCGCGCCAACAACCACACGGGCGACTACGGCGTCGGCGGCATGCGGCTGACCACGAAGTACGTCACGGAGGCCGGGCTCGTGCAGGCGGGTGTCGGCGACAGTCTGCCCGAGGCGCGGGAACCGAAGTTCCTGGAGACGCCGAAGGCGCGTGTCGCCCTGATCTCCGTCGCCTCGACGTTCCCGGACCATTCCCGCGCCGGCAGGTCGCGCGGCGACATGCCCGCGCGTCCCGGCCTGAACCCGCTGCGCTTTACGACGACGTATGTGACGACAGCGGAGGGGCTGGAGAAGCTGCGCGCGGCGCTGGCCGACGCCGGCCTGGGTGGCGGACGGGGCGGTGGCCGCGGCGGCGGGACCTCATCACTCAACGTCCTCGGCACGAGGGTCGTCGCCGGTGCCGAGCCGGCCGTGCGCACGGAGCCGAACAAGGAGGATCTCGAGGAGATTACGGCGGCCGTCCGCGGCGCGGCGCGCATGGCCGACTACACCATCGTCACCATCCATGCGCATGAAGGCGATCGCAACCGGCTGGTGCCCGCGCAGTTCCTCGTGACGTTCGCGCGCGCCACGATAGATGCCGGCGCCGACGTGTTCGTGGGGCATGGGCCGCACGTGCTGCGCGGCATCGAAATCTACAACGGGAAGCCGATCCTCTACAGCCTCGGCGATTTCATCTTCCAGAACGACACGCTGCTGCGGCTTCCGAGCGAGAACTACGAGCAGTACGACCTGGGGCCGGAGGCCTCGGTCGCCGATTTCAACGACCGGCGATACGGGCCGAATGCAGAGCGCGGGTTCCCCGCGGATCCCCTGATCTGGGAGGCGGTCATCGCGGTCCCTCGCTTCAAGGGCAGAGAGCTCGTCGAGCTGGCCCTGCATCCCATCTCGCTCGGATTCGGGAAACGGCCTACCGAGCGCGGCCGCCCGATGCTCGCCGACCCGGCCCTCGCGAAGAAGATCATCGACGATGTCGTCAGGCTGTCCGAACCGTTCGGCACACGCATCGGCTATCGCGATGGTACAGGTTACGTAGAAGTCGTCAGTCGTTAGGGCGCCTAACGCCTCCGCGTCGTCGGCAGCGTCCAGCCGTCGAAGAAGAACGCGACTCCGGTAGTCAGTCCCAGCGTGGTGCTGTTGAAGTCCCGCGTGGAGATCGTGCTGCCGATCGCTCCGAAGAGCGCGGTCCGTGGTGTCAGGGCGACGCTGACGCCACCGGTCACGTCCGTGCGCGATTGTGAGAGGCCGAGCGCGGTCGCCAGCTCGTCCGTCTTCAGCGAGTGCGAGCGGCTCATCGATCCCGTCACGGCTGCCCGGTCGCTCAGCGAGAATTCGAACGCCGCGCTCCCGAAGACAGCCCCGCGGGAGAAGTAGCCCGTGCTTCCGTATACGCGCCACCGCGCCCGCTGCAGCTCCAGGCTGACGGGGATCGCCCACTGCAGCCGCGAGCTGTCGGGCGCAGGTGCATAGCTGAGCACCTCGATTATCGGCGTCACCGCCAGGCCGAGACGAGCGTCGTTGTCCATCGGATCGCGCAGCTGGACCTTCGTGGTGAAGAAAAGATCCCCCAACCCACGCGACACGGGTCCGCCCGGCTCGCTCGCATGGTAGTACGGCACGCTGAAGCCGAACTGGACACGGTTGGCGATGCCCAGACCGCCGTCGACCACAGGTGCGTCGAACTCTCGGTACCCGGGTGTGCGCCAGTAGCTGAACCCGAGGCTTACCGATGCCCCGCCGGGTTCGAGGACGGACGCGTCGTCCAGCCACGATCCGAAGTTCCGGGCGCCCGTACCCGACGGCTGGACCTGCGTCGCCGCGGAACTGGCGGCATCGGAGCCGGATTGACCGGACTTTTTGTAGTGACCGTAGGCATGGCCCTGGCCCTGCGCTGCCGCCAGCGAGGCGAGCGGGCCGCCGCACAGGGCAGCGGCCCACAGGCCAATCACGACCGCGCGCCGGTTCGTCACTGCCCGCCGCCCCGCTTCTTGGCTTTCGTCGTCGTGGTGGACGACGTGGTCGTCTGCTGCTCGCTCTGAGCGATCAGCAGCTGCGCGTCGGCCTCAGCGCGCTGCGCTTCGACGTAGGGGTTGG
>DATIEW010000877.1:0-5193 GCA_035455585.1 Vicinamibacterales bacterium
TGGCGTTCTACTTCACGCTGCCCGTGAACTTCGACGAAAGTTACCGGGCGCTCCTGGTCTCGGTCGCGCAGCACTGCGCGCAGGCGCTCGACCGCGCCCGCCTCTACGAGTCCGCGCAGCACGCCCGCGCCGAGGCGGAGGACGCCAACCGGCTCAAGGACGAATTCGTGTCGGTCGTCTCGCACGAGTTGCGAACGCCGCTCAACGCCATGCTCGGATGGACGTCCATGCTGCAGCGAAGCTCACTCGACAGCGCCACCGCGGCGCGCGCGCTGCAGTCCATTCACGACAACGCCACACGGCAGGCGCGGCTCATCGACGAGCTGCTCGATTTCTCCCGGATCCTCGGGGGCGGCATCCGGCTCGACGCGGTGGAGATCGACGTCCGCGACCTGATGCGCGCCGTCGTCGAGTCGATGATCCCTGCCGCCGCCGGCCAGGGTGTCGATCTCAGGCTCTTCCCGGTGCCGCCCGTCATCGTCCGGGGAGACGTCCGCCGGCTCGAGCAGGTGTTCTTCAACCTGATCGGCAATGCGATCAAGTTCACGCCGGACGGCGGCCGCGTCGCAATCGAGGCGGCGGTCGCAGAGCCCTGGATCGAGCTGCGCGTGATCGACAACGGCGCCGGAATCGAGCCGGCGTTCCTGCCTCACGCCTTCGAGCGCTTCCGCCAGGGCGACAGCTCCGCCGCGCGGAATCACGGCGGCCTGGGGCTCGGCCTGTCGATTGCCCGGCAGCTCGTCGAGGCGCACGACGGCACCATCGCCGTCGACAGCGCGGGACCGGGCCAGGGCGCCACCTTCACCGTGCGGCTGCCGATCGCCGGTCATCTCGCCGAGCAGTCCGACGAGCGGCCGCCCGCGCCCGCGATGGACCGGCAGGAGGCCGATTCGCTCGCGCGCCTCGACGGTGTCCGGGTGCTCGTGGTCGACGACGAGGCGGACACGCGGGAGATCGTGGCGCACGCGCTGGAAAGGTGCGGCGCGAAGGTCACGATGGCGGCCTCCGCCTGCGATGCCATCCAGGTTCTGGAACGGGACGAGATGGACGTGCTGCTCGCGGACATCGCCATGCCCGGAGAGAACGGCTACGATCTGATCCGGAAGGTACGGACCTCGGTCGATGCGCGCGTCGCGTCGATCCCCGCCGCAGCCGTCACCGCCCACGCCCGCGAGGAGGAGCGCAGACAGGCGCTCGATGCCGGCTTCCAGCTGCACCTGGCGAAGCCGTTCGAGCCGGCCCAGCTCATGCGGACCGTCGAGACCCTCGCCCGCCGGAGCCCCGCCGTGCAGTGAGCTCGCTAGCAGGCCGCTGAAAAAGCCCGGCCTGATGGGCCATGGCCAATGGGCCATGGCAAAACAGGCGCATTTGGCCCATGTGCCATTGCCCATTTGCCATTCAGGATGCGTTTTTCAGCATCCTGCTAGCTCCCAGCTCCCAGCTCCCAGCTCCTAGATCATCCGTTTCTGGGGCGCGCGCGCTTCCGTCGATAGAGCTCCACGTCGGCCTCGGCAAGCAGCTGCTGTATCGACTGGCAGCGCTGCGGGTCGAACCGGCCGATGCCCACGCTCAGCGACAACGCGTACGGCCGGGGGTTCTCCCGGTTGTGTCGATCGACGGATTCCCCGAGCCGCGCCAGCAGCGCGCTCGCCGCGCCGGTCTCCGCCTCGAGGGGGAAGGCTGTAAACTCATCGCCGCCGAGACGGGCGATGATGTCCGCCGTCCGGTAGGTCTTCCGCAGGACGGCGGCGGCGTCGACGAGTACCTGGTCGCCGGCCGCGTGACCGTACCTGTCGTTGATGATCTTGAGATCGTCCACGTCCGCGAAGATCAGCAGGAGCTCGCGCTTCCGCCGCCGCGCCAGCAGCAGATGACTCTCGGCCAGCGTCGTGAAGCCGCGCCTGTTGTACACGCCGGTGAGGTCATCGACCAGCGCCAGGTTGCCGAGCGCCTCCTGCATGCGGTTCCGGGCCGTGACGTCGATCATGCTGCCCATCACGGCGGGGACGCCCAGATAGACCGTTCGAACGCTCCTCACGTCGACATCGATGTGCTGTCCGTCCTTTCGGACGCCGCGGATCGAGTACTCGACGGCCTCGGCCCCGCCCGCCAGCCGCTGCTGCAGCTTCTCGAGCACGAGCTCGCGGTTGGATGGCGCGACGAGCTCGAGCACGCTGGACAGACCCAGCAGCTCGTCGCGCAGATATCCGAACATCTCGGCCAGCCGGCGGTTCACGTACACCAGTCGCTCGTTCTGCATGAGGTAGACGCCGGTGATGGATTCTTCGACGAGGGATTTGAACGTCTCGAGGGTCAGGGCCTTGTCTTCGGACAGAGCCATCCAGGGGTTCCTCCAGATCGCCGCAGCGGGCGTCGTGGAAGCATAGTTCAACCCTGGACGTATACACCCCGTATACTCGCGAACCGATCGCAGCAGAGTAACAGAATCGTCGGTGCGGCGCTGAACTTGATACTACTGCGGCGCGCGTGGCGGCGGACTGCACGGCGTATCACTCACATCGCTGGAGGAAGCGGCAGGCATGCGGCTTGCCTGGGCGGCTGCGTGCTCGATGCCCCAGACGAGGTTCTCGAGCGGCGCTGCCGCTCGTTCCTCATCGTCGTCACGATCCTCCACTTCCTGGTCCTCGGCCTGCTGGTGTCCGCGGGCAATGGCCCCGCGCCGGATGCCTCGTCCGAGACACGCTGCCGCACGTTCGCAGTCTGAGTCAACTGCGCCCGGTTCCTCTTCGAGCGGTCCTGTCCGGTCCCCGTGCGCGCTGGAGCGCCAGGTTCAGGAGGGATGCGAAGGGTCCTTCACGACGCAGCCCTCGACGGGGCACACCGTGACGCACTGAGGGGAGTCGAACGCGCCGGCGCACTCGGTGCACAGCCCGGGGTCGATCACGAAGATCGTGTCGCCCGGCGAGATGGCGGTGTTCGGACATTCCGGCTCGCAGGCGCTGCAACTGATGCACTCGTCGTTGATCATCATGGCCATGGCTCAGGCGTGCTCCTTTTTGTGACAGTCCGGGCACTTGGCGGGCGGCTTCTTGCCCTTTGCGGCCTCGGCCACATGGCAGTCAACACACGTGCCCTTCTTCGCCACGGCGTCGTGGAACGCTCCGCGTGTATTCGTCTTCATGGGTGCGGCGACCGTCTTGGTATGGCAGTCGGTGCACTTCTGGTACTCGCTCTTCAGGGCCTTCTCGGGCTTGGACGGATGATGGCAGGTCTGGCATTTGGCCTGCCGGTCCTTGACGTGCAGTTTGTGCTCGAACTTCACGCCGCCGATCGGCGCACCCTTCAGGACGATCGAATCCGGCTCCTTCGGGGCCTGTCCCGAGACGCGCGGAGCGGCAATCGCCAGCGCCAGCGTCAGCCCGGACATGAGGATAATTGCGCGGTGCAGAAATGAAGGGGTCATAAGTCTCCTGTGCCGGAAATCCGTCAATTTCCAGCGTCTGGACGGATCGGTTCCAAGGGACGTGCCGGATGGAGGCAACCCGGTGCACCGGATTCCTGCAGTCCTGCCGGAGGGCTTTCGAGGCCTGACAGCCAGCGAGGTGCCGGAAGATCGCCAGTGAAAGCGGCCTGGGTCAGGCGCCAGGCAAGCCCAGCAGGCGATGGCCGCCGGCGTCGGCGAACGCCCGTGCGGCCACGGCGTGCGCGGCGATCGCGCGTTGGAGGATCGCGTTGAAGCGCGGGTCGGATCGCAGCGGATCGAGCTGAGGGCTCGTCTCGAACCCGCGCACGCAGCAGAAACCGGAGGCAACCGCACGCGAGAGCAGGCCGAGAGCGTTGTCGTCGTCCCGCACCGCCGCGGCAGCAAGGGCCCAGTAGTACCAGCCTTCGGGATCGGTGAAGACCGGGAATTCGAGCAGCCGGGCGATGGCCGCGCGCCCCTGGTCGTAGCGGTTGCTGACTGCGCTCGTCAGCGCCTCGAGCACCAGGGTGAGGTGGTTGTTGGAAGGTGCCTTCTCCCACGACGCCCGGCATACGGCCAGCGCCTCGTCCGGGCGGCCGCTGGAGAGAAGCGACATCACCCGGACGTAGGGAGGGTCGTTGATGTCCGCTTCAACGGCGCGAACGAACTCGCCTTGCATGAAGAACGAGTGCGCGACGCTCGTTCGTATCGAAGGATCGAGCCGTTTCGCGCGGTCGTAGGCGGAGACCGAGGCGTCGAGCAGCCCGACATAGCGACACGCGTGCAGGAGCCCGGCGTACAGGTCCGGGTCCGTCGTGTGCTTCTCGACACGTTCGAGCAGCCGCAGCATGGCATGCAGGGCCCGGCCGCAGTCGACCTCGAGATGCGTGTAGAGATGGTGCGTCAGCGAGAGGTCGGGATTGAGCTTGAACGCCCGCCGGAAGGCCGCTTCCGCCTCGGCGAGGAGTGCGGCCGACTCGGGTCCCAGGCTGTACTTCCCGATGACGCGAAGACAGCGGCCCAGGCGCGCCCACGCCGGCGCGTAGGTTGGATCGACCTCCACCGCCCGCCGGTACAGCTTCAGTGCCTCGTCCCATTGAGAGGTCGTCGCGCTCAGCCGGTTGGCTTGCAGGTACAGACTGTAGGCCTCGGGGTTCGCGGGCACGTCCTGCCCGAACCGGCGGTCGAGGTTCGCGGCCGGGAGCGCGAGCGCGGACACGACGGCCGAGCAGACGGCGTTCTGAATGCTGAACAGGTCCTCGAGCGTGACCTCCAGCGCGTGCGACCATCGCACGGTACCCGCCGGCAACTCGATCAACTGCACGCTCACCCGCACCTGGCCGCCCGCCGTCAGCAGTGTGCCGGTGACGACCGCATCCACGTTGGCCTCGCTCGCGATGGCGCGCAGGTCGATCTGTCCGTCGCCGAACCTCGAGGCTGTCAGGCTCGAGCGCACGACGAGCGACTCGAGTCCAGACAGCGAGACGGTAATCGCGTCGGGCAGGCTGTAGGCCAGGAAGTCGACGGACGGATCGGGTCGCAGCATCCTGAACGGCAGGACGATGAGCCGCGTGGCCGCCCGCGCGATTGTGACACCCGCCGTGTCCGACACGGACAGGCACGAGCGCAGATCCTTCGCCATGTCGCCGGCGGTCACGTATCGCTCGGAAACGGCTTTGGCGAGCGCCCGCTGAATCACCCGATCGACGGCAATCACGGACGGCGATCCCACGAGCGCGGGCGGCTGATCGTGGAGCACCGAGTGCATT
>DATIEW010000878.1:0-6971 GCA_035455585.1 Vicinamibacterales bacterium
TACTGGAGACAGATCATCGAAGGAGGGACCGCCTCCGTGCGTCGATCGCCGCTCTGCCCGCCGCGGGGCCGCTCGCTCGGTCCTGATGACATCGACGCGCTGGCGGCCTACCTGCGCGTTCTGGCGGCGCCGCCTCGTCCAGTCGACGTCAAACCTCCAGGCTGACGGACCGAGGCCGCGCACGGTCCGGGCACGGTGGAGTGGCCGGCTCTTCGCGGTGAGGCGGCCGAGAAGGCTGATGGCGCGCGTCATGCGGTCCGCGGGATCGTCGGATCCGGGTTAACTCTTCCCCTTCGTGGTGGTCTGCAGCCGCAGGATCCAGTGGTTGGCCGCGATGTACAACACGCTTCCGTCACCGCCCCAGGCCAGATTTCCGGTGGGTACGCCGGTCTCTATCCGGCCAAGCCGTGTGCCGTCCGGCGCGAACACATGAATGCCTCCCGGACCGGCGGCGAACACGTGTCCCAGCCGGTCGATCTTGAGGCCGTCAGGTACGCCATCACCCGGCCTGATCCACGCCGTCGCGTCGGCGAACTCTCTTCCTGCGCCGAGCGTGCCGTCGGAACGCACCTCGTACGCCATCCAGACGGGACGCGCACGCTCCGCGTTGGCCACATACAGCGTCCTCTCGTCCGGCGAGAATCCAATGCCGTTCGGCGCGTTCAGCTCGCGTGTGGCGAGCGTCAGACTGCCGTCGGTCTTCAGGCGATAGACGCCTTGAAACGGGACCTCCTTCGCTGGATCCGCGAACGCTTCCGGCAGTCCGAAGGGCGGATCGGTGAAATAGAGGTCGCCGCTCGAATGGTAGACGAGATCGTTGGGGCTGTTCAGCCGGCGCCCCTGATAGCGATCGGCCAGGATCGTGATGCGGCCGTCGCGTTCACGTCGCGCGATCCGCCGGTCGCCGTGCTGGCACATGACGAGACGCCCCTCGCGATCGAATACGAGGCCGTTCGATCCGGGCTCGCGTCCCTGGAAGGGCGCCTGGCCGCTGTAGCCGCTCGGCTGGAAGAACAGCTTGACGCCGTCCGCGGGCGTCCAGCGGTACACGCCGTTGCGCGGCACGTCGGAAAAGAGGAGCGAGCCCGTCGTCGGATCCCAGAGCGGGCCTTCGGCCCATTCGACCCCTTCTGCCACCCTTTCCAGGGCCGCGCCGGGCGGCACCAGGGCATCGAAGCGCGGATCGAGCCGCTCGATTCGCCCCACCGCTGTGAATCCGGCGGCCACGGACGGCTCGATCCGCGGGAACACGCCCGGCAGAGCGAGCGCTATTACGAGACCGGCAGCCGGGGCGACGTGCCTCATCACTGTCCTGACTCCTCGGGCACGCGCTCGAACACCATGATCTCGGTCTTCCATCCCTCCCGCTGCCGCTTTTCGAACGACGCCCGGAGGTGTGGGAGCGTCTTGTGGAGCTCGAGCGCGTCGCGGTTCTTCCAGACCTCGAAGCGCATGAACTCGTGAGGCGACTGCGGGGATTGATATAGCTCGTAGGCGAGCGATCCTGGCTCCGCGCGCGTCGGTCCCGTGAGCGAGAGCAGGTGTGCCTTGAGATCCGCAGCCTGTCCCGGCAACCCGTGTATCAGGGTCACCGCGATGATGCGGCGCCCATCCCGTGCAACAGAGCCTGCCTCCGTTTCGGCTACCGCTGCGGCACCGGCGAGCGCGATGTCCTCGTCCACCTGGGGCGTGTCGCCGCTGACGCCGACCGCGCCGACCACGGCGCCGCCAATGAGGATGGGTACACCCCCCTGGAGCGGCGTCGCGTCGGCCAGGGCCAGGGCGGCCACCCGGCCGCTCTTGATCTGCTCCTCGAACACGCGGCTCGGTCGCCGGTAGATGGCCGCGGTGCGCGCCTTGCCGATTCCGACATTGATGCTGGCCACCTGCGCGGTGTCCATCCGTGAAAGCTGGATGACATTGCCGGCATCGTCGACCACGACGGTCACCACTCCGACGCCGCGTGCGCGAGCCGCTGCCTCGGAGGCGTCGACGATCTTCCGGGCGGCCGCCAGCGTCAGCACCCTCTTGTTCAGTGTGATCTGTTCGTCAGATCGGGCCGCGGCGGCGCTGGCGGCAATAAGAACCGTGAGTCCGGCAATGCGCGCAAGCCATCTCATGACGCTCACCCCTCCTTTCTGATGCCGAAATCCTGGTGCGGTGTCGGGCTCGGTGGCTGCCAGGTTTCTTACCGCTTCTTTACCGTTCGAACGGCGCCCGGGCCGGAACGCCTGGGGACACCGCCCCGTAGTCGATTGCAGGGACGCTTGGCGCCTGCCGCTCGGTTGTTGACTTGACGGGCGGCGCTCGCCTGCTATATCACATAGAAAATCTATGGGAATGGGGTAGTTAGTCAGGCGTGATTGCTGCCACATGGCGAATGTTCGCACGCCTCCCCCAAGACCATCGATGGGATCGTCGATGCTTTGGCGACTCAGGCGTCTCATCGCACTCTTCCACCGACGCCGCCTGGATGACCAGCTGCGGGAAGAGATCGAGCATCACCTCGAGCTGCGCCGGCAGCAGCTCGTTGCTGACGGCGTAGATCCACGCGAAGCCCGGGCGGCGGCGCTCCGCGCGTTCGGCAACCCGACTCGATTGCGTGAGGAGTCAAGGATGCTCTGGGGCTTCCCGGTCCTCGACAGCCTCGCGCAGGATGTGCGCTTCGCGCTCCGGCTCCTGTGGCGCTCTCCCGCGTTTGCGGCGGTTGCGGTCCTGTCGCTGGCGCTGGGCATGGGCGCGGCCGCCGCCGTGTTCAACGTCGCCGACGCCGTGCTCTTCCGGACCCTCGCGGTGAAGGCGCCGCACGAACTGCACGAGTTTCGCGCGATCCTGACCCTGGGCGCGGCTACCAAAGGCGTCAACGGCGTGTCCCCGGACGGTCTGCTGGCGATGCAGCGCGGCGCAGACTTCGCCGAGTTCATCGGCCTGCGAACGCTGGACGACGGGCTGCTGGGGGGCCTGGGCTCGGAGCCGCAGCCGGTCCGCATCGAGCTGGTGTCCGGCAACTACTTCGAGGTGCTCGGCGTTGCGGCCACCGCGGGCCGGATGCTGACCCGATTCGACGCCGGAACCTCGCCGGTGCCCATCGTCATCAGCGAGCGGTTGTGGCGCAGCAGGTTCGGCGCCGATCGAGGCATCGCTGGCCGCAGCGTTCTCCTGAATGAGACACCCGCGACCGTCGTCGGCGTAGCGCGCGCATTCCGCGGTCTGCTGGCCGAGCGCCCCGCCGACGTGATGCTGCCGGCGGATGCCGGTGCGCTGATCGATTCGGCCACCCCGACCCCTCACCTTCGCCTGGTCGTCCGACTGAGACGGGAGGTTTCGACCGCGGTGGCGGAGCAGCGGATGGCGTCGCTCTTCAGGGAGACGGTGCCGCTTCCGATCCAGCGGAACGGGGAGGTTCGCGTCATATTGCCGGACGCCAGTCGCGGCGCATCGGATGCGCGCGAGTCGCTGCAGCGGCCCGTGACGATCGGCCTGATGCTCGTCGGCGTGCTCCTGCTCGTCGCGTGCGCCAACACGGGAGGTTTGCTGCTGGCGCAGGTCACGTCACGTGCCGGAGAGTTCGGCGTGCGCATCGCGATTGGCGCCGGGCGCACCCGGCTGCTGCGCCAGTTGACGGTAGAGGCGCTCGTCGTTGCGGTTCTGGCGGCGGCCGCCGGGCTTCTGGCCGCGCGACTGGCCGCGCCGTTTCTTCTTCGTACCATTCCGCTCGGATCCACTCCCCTGGACTTCGAGCTTCGATTCGATTGGCGGCTGGCGGCGTTCACCGGTGCGCTCGCGGCGATCGGCGGGCTGATTTGCGCGTGCATTCCTCTCTTTCGTCTGCTGAGATCGGATCCGTCGGCCATCCTGAGCCGGAACAGCCGCTCGATCGTGCGCGGCCGCCGGCGCCTCACCGACGTGCTGATTGCGACGCAGGTCGCCTGCTCGCTGCTCCTTCTCGTCTCGGCCGGTGCAATGACCCGAACCCTGATCAACCTCGGCCGCGTCGACCCCGGGTTCGACGCCACCGGGGTGGTTGCGATCACTGTCGACGCGACCGGCAGAACGCCCGACCTGCAGTCGCTTCCCGAGTACTACCGCCGGCTCCAGGAGCGGATCGCGTCGATGCCTTGGATTTCACGCGTCAGCTTTGCTCAGGTCGGGCTGATGACCAGCGCCGCGACAACGGGTACGGTCGAGATCGCCGGCTGGTCGCCCCCCTCGGACGAAGACCGATGGGTACGCGTGTTCTTCGTGGGGCCTGATTTCTTCGAAGCTCTCGGCATGCGCCTGCTCGCCGGCAGGAGCATAGGCCGGCGGGAAGCGGCCGGCCGGGAACGGGTCGCCGTAGTCAACAGGGCGTTCGCGGACCTCTATTTCGGCGGCGTCGCCGTCGCCGTCGGGCGCACGGTCAATCGGGACGTGCGGATCATCGGGGTGGCGGCCGATGCCCGGTACGGAACGCTGCGCGACGAGCCGGTGCGCGCGATGTTCCTGCCGTACACACAGGCGCCCCCGCGGACTGCGATGACGTTCGTGGTGCGGACGACCGGCAGGATCGCTCCCGCGATCGAGGCTGCGTTGGTCGCGATTCGGATGCACGATCCAGCGCTCAAGAGGAATGTCGCAACACTCGACGATCAGATCGCCGCGACGTCGGCGCGCGAGCGCTTCGTCGCCGTGCTTGCCGCGGTCCTCTCCGGGCTCGCACTGCTTCTCTCGTGCGCAGGATTGTATGCGGCCGTCGCCTATGGCGTGACCGAGCGGCGCAACGAGCTGGCCGTGCGGCTCGCGCTCGGCGCGACAGGCCCCGATGTCGTCCGGCTGATGCTCGCGGGCCCGCTGCGCGTCACGGCGATCGGGGTTGTCCTCGGCATCCCCGCCGCGTACGCGGTCATGCGTGCCGCAGCCGCGCTGCTGTACGAAGTGACGCCGTTCGACGTGCCGACAATCGCAGTCTGCGGCTGCGCGCTCGCGGCGCTGGCCTGCGTCGCTGCGATCCTGCCGGCGCGGCGCGCTGCCGCCATCGATCCGCACGAGTGCCTCAAGTGCAGCTGATCGGCTTGAGTCAGGACACTAGCCCGCATAATTCATGAACCGCCGGATCGACGAGGCCCCGTTCGCAAAGAAAACCGCTCCACACCCCTGCGCGCACAAAACGCGCGCCGGGGGCCCCGTTGGAGCAGGGCGACACGAGTCAGGTAAAACGCTGCGGAGGCCTGCGACAGGCCGTGGGGCTGGGGGCCCCCACGGCGCGTCCTGAGGACGGTAAGCCGGAGCAGCGTTTTTCCGCCCTGCGCAAGCCGGTTTTCGGAGCGAATGGGGGCGAGTCGATCCTTCGCGTTCGTGAATTATGCGGGCTAGCCGTGCTTGCACGGTCAGACGTGTCCGAATGTGTCGAATTCTCCGTGCAAGCACGGCTGAGGCGCGCACGGCGCGCCTGCGAGCCGGGGCCCCCGCAGGCGACCGAGCCAGGGTGTGGGGCGCAGCCCCACGCTGGCTACGAGGCCGCCGGACATGAAGAAGACATGAAAGACGGCGCGTCGCGCTACAATCCGCGCCGGACATGCGGCCCGCCTCTGCCAAGGCTCGGGCGAGGCTCGCCGAAGCCCAACCCGATGCCACGACGATGATCGGCAAGACCCTGGGGCCCTATAAGGTCGTCGCCAAACTGGGCGAAGGCGGCATGGGCGAGGTCTATCGCGCGCGGGACACGCGGCTCAACCGCGACGTGGCCATCAAGACGCTTCCGGAAATGTTCGCCCAGGACCCCGAGAGGCTCGCCCGCTTCGAGCGTGAGGCCCAGGTGCTCGCCTCGCTCAACCATCCCCACATCGCGGCGCTGTACGGGATCGAGGATTCCGGCGCGGTCCGCGGCCTGGTCATGGAGCTCGTCGAGGGGCAGACCCTTGCGGACGTCATCGGAGCTGCGAGCAGGCAGGCCAGACCCTCGCACGGATTGCCCCTCGAAGAGGCGCTCCGGATTGCGCGTCAGATCGCCGAGGCGCTCGCCGCTGCCCACGAGCACGGCCTGGTGCATCGGGATCTGAAGCCCGCCAATGTCAAGCTCAGACCGGACGGCGCCGTCAAGGTGCTGGACTTCGGCCTGGCCAAACCGCTCGGGAGCGATAATCCGGCAGGCGATCTGTCGAACTCACCGACGCTTCCGGCGGGGGACACCCGCGCGGGCATGATCCTCGGGACCGCCGCCTACATGAGTCCCGAGCAGGCTCGAGGGCGGCCGGTAGACAGACGTACCGACGTGTGGGCATTCGGGTGCGTGCTCTACGAGATGTTGACTGGCCGGCGGGCATTCGAGGGGGACGAGGTCACCGACGTGCTGGCGCGCATCATCGAGCGTGAGCCGGACATGAACGCGCTGCCGCCGTCTACCCCAGTGGCCATCCGGAGGCTGCTGCGCCGATGCCTCGAGAAGGACCGCGGGCGGAGGCTAGCGGATCTCGGCAGCGCCTGCATCGAGATCGATGACGCGCTCGCAGGGCCGGACGCGAACGAGGGCCCGGCCACCACGCCGCGCGCGCCGGCCGGACCGTGGCTCCGGGTGATTCCCGTGACGCTCGCGGTCGCGGCGATCGGGTTCACGGCTGGGTGGATGCTGAGACGTGATCCCCTCCTCACGGCCCCGCGTGCGATGCGTTTCACCATCATCCCTCCGCCTTCCGCGCCGCTATTCGCCGATTCGATTGGCAGCGAGCTGGCGATCGCGCCCGACGGCCGGCACGTCGTCTACGTGGGCATTCCGGGAAGCACGCCCCAGCTGTACGTGCGGAGCTTCGATCGACTGGAGAGCCGCGCCCTCGTTGGAACGGCGGGCGCGCGCCAGCCATTCTTCGCGCCGGATGGAGAATCCGTGGGCTTCTGGGCTCCAGGGGACGGAGAGCTCAGAAAGGTGTCGTTGAGCGGCGGGCCCGTCGTGACGATCTGCAGGGCCCCGAGCGGCAATTTCTACGGCGCGTCCTGGG
>DATIEW010000879.1:0-2483 GCA_035455585.1 Vicinamibacterales bacterium
GGCTGGCGCATCATGAAGAACCGCTTCTACGACGCCAACATGCACGGCGCCGACTGGCCCGCGGCCCGGAAGCTCTACGAGCCGCTGCTCGGCCATCTGGCCGACACCGACGAGCTGCACAGCGTGATGATGATGATGATCGGCCATCTCAACGCTTCGCACACCGGTGTGAGCGGCGGGCCGAACGACCTCGACCGCACGCAGCAGACGCGGTATCCGGGGTTCGATCTCGTCGCCGACGCCTCCGGCTTCTACAAGGTGGGACACATCTATAAGGATGGGCCCGCCGACCACGACTACCTGAAGCTCGCGACCGGGAACTTCGTGCTCTCGGTCGACGGGCGCGACCTGAAGTCGGGCGAAAGCTACTGGCCGCACTTCACCCTGGCGTCGGGCTCGAAGTTCCACTTCATGGTGAACGACAAGCCCACAAAGGAAGGCGCGTGGGCGGTTACCGTCACGCCGGTCGGGAGCATGGGCGACCTGCAGTACGCGAAGTGGGTGAGCGACCGCCGGGAGATGGTGACGAAGCTGTCGAACGGCGACATCGGCTACCTGCACATCCGCGCCATGAACGCGCCGTCGCTGCGGCAGTTCGTGCTCGACCTGGCGGCGAACCGCACGAAGAAGGCGCTCGTCATCGATCAGCGCTTCAACGGCGGCGGCGGCATCGAGCAGGAGCTGCTCGCGATCCTGGCCGGCCGGCGCTACCAGTACACGATCGGGCGCGACGCGGGCTTCGAGCAGCCGCGGCCGCAGAACTTCTACGGGCCGATGGTCGTGATGCAGAACGAGCGGTCGGGATCGAATGCGGAGATGTTCCCCGCGGGATTCCGGGCACTCGGGCTCGGCAAGGTGATCGGCGTACCTACGGCCGCGGCCGTCATCGGCACCGGTTCGTACTCATTGCTCGACGGCTCGTCGATCCGCACGCCGGGCACCGGCGTCTGGACGGCGGAGGGCGAGAACATGGAGAACTACGGTGTGCCGCCAGACGTGTACGTGGACAACACGCCGGCAGACTTCCTCCAGGGCCGCGACGCGCAGATCGAGAAGGCCGTGGAGGTCCTCAAGGAGGAGCTGGCCAAGAAGACGACGACCTCCGCGTCGCGGCGGTAGCACCACGCGCACATCCCGGAGGGCGGCTCGCGGCGGGCCGCCCTCCCACCTGCCTGCAACGCGGCGGGAGTTTCGCCTATTCCGCCCGCAGCGCGTCGATCGGATCGACCCGCGAGGCCCTGAGCGCAGGGCCCGTAACCGCGGCCGCAGACACGATGGCGAGAATCACCGCAGCCGCCGCGAGGACATCCGCATCGAGAGGCGTGACGCCAAAGAGCACGCCGCGCAGCACCCGATCGGATGCCGCGGTGAGCGCAATCCCCAGTACGATGCCGCCTGCGAGGAGCCGGCCGGCTCCGGCCATCACGAGGGCGACCATCTGGCGCGGCGCCGCGCCAACCGCGAGCCGTACTGCCATCTCGCGGGCGCGCTCCGATACGAGCAGCATGAAGAAGCTGTAGAGTCCGATCCCCGCTAGCGTCATCGCCGCGGCCGCGAAGGCGCCCAGCATCGCCGCGTCCAGCCGCGGCCGATCGAGGCCCGCGTCGACGACCTCCTCGAGCGATCGCAGGCCGAAGACCGCGCGCGAGGAGTCCAGCTCGCGCACGATGTGGCGAAGATCGGCACCGAATGCAGCCGGATCGGCCGTGCGGGCGACGTACTCCGGATCGGGCCAGGCGCCAGCAGGGTTGCACGTGTAGACGTACGGTTCCCCGCCAGACGCACGCCCGTCTTCCGCCAGATCGCCCACGATGCCCGCGATCCTGAACGGAGCGCCGCTGCCCTGCAGCAGCCTCAGCGATCGGCCGACGAGATTCTCCTTCGGCGCATACACCTCGACGAATTCCCGGTTCACCATCGCCGTGAGCGGCGCATCGGCCCTCGACGTGAGGGCGGCGCACCACGCGCCGGCCGCGAGCGGCGCCCGGATCGCGCGAAGGTATCCGCTGCTGATCATGCGATACCCGACGTTCATCGACCCGTCAGGATTCGGTCCCGCCACGCCGTCCACGAGGACCTGATAGCGCAGGGTTGCGCCGGTGGCAGGCAGAAAGCTCGTCATGCCGGCAGCCTCGACGTGCGGCAGCTCCTCCAGCCTCGCGATGAGCTGCTCCTGCAGGAGGCCGACGCGCGTACGGTCCTCGTCCCATCGGGCTCCCACGTGAAACGTGACGGCTCCCGACGCGTCGAAACCCGTCTCGACCCGGGTCAGGTTGTAGTAGCTCTGCATCAGGAGCGTCGCCGATCCGACGAGCGCTACGCTGGTGGCTACCTGCGAGACGACGAGCACTCTCTGGAGGCGGTGGGTTCCGGCCGCGACGCTTCGCGCTCCCAGCGCCGGGTGGAGGTCGAGGCGGGTGCCCGCGAGCGCGGGAACCGCGCTGAACACACACGTCGCGAGCAGGCTCGTCCCGGCGACGAAC
>DATIEW010000880.1:0-2392 GCA_035455585.1 Vicinamibacterales bacterium
GTACACGCGGTGCCAACCGAACCGGTCGACGAGTTCGCGTCTGACCTGCTCCTTGAAATAGAGTCCGAACGACTCCCTGATCTCGAGCGAGTTGGTCAGCCTGACGTCGGCCTGCTTCGCGCGGTCCGCCGTTGCCTGATCGATGGCGCCCGAGTCCACCATCGTCTGGAGCACGACGTTGCGGCGGTTCACCGCCCGCTCGAGATTGACCGTCGGCGCGTAGGTGGAAGGCGACTGGATCAGACCCGCCAGAAGCGCCGCCTCCTCGAGCGACAGATCGGAGGCGCTCTTGCCGAAGTAGCCGCGGGAGGCGGCTTCGACGCCGTAGAGTCCGTCGCCGAAGTAGACCTTGTTCAGGTACAGCGCGAGGATCTCTTCCTTGGAATAGACGCTCTCGATGTACGCCGCGAGAATGACCTCCTTGAACTTGCGCCGGTAGGTCTTGTCGCGGCTCAGAAAGCTCTGGCGGGCCAGCTGCTGCGTGATCGTGCTTCCACCCTCGGCCCGCCGGCCCTCCTGGATGTTCCGCACGACAGCCGCGCCCACCCGGATCGTGTCGACGCCTCCGTGATCGAAGAACCGCTGATCCTCGACGGAGACGACCGCCGCGATGAGGTTGCGCGACACCCGCTCGAGCGGCACCTCGATCCGCTGCTCCTTGAAGATGGTGAAGACCGGCCGGTCGTCCGCGCCGTAGATGGTCGTGGACTGCGCCATGTCCCCGATGCCGCGGATCGCCCCGCGGCCCGGGAGGCCGGCGGTGATGTCGTAGCTGAACCACGCGAGGGTCCCAGCTGAGGCGAACGTGAGGAACGCCAGGACCGCCACGACACTGACGAGGAGGCGAGGCCGGCCGGCGAGAGCCCTGGCGAGAGCCCTGTGGATGAACGAGAAGTCGGGGCGAATGACGCGCAAAGCGACTTTCGACATTGAGAACCGGGAGGCAAGAAACGCGCCGGAAGCGCCAGCCCATCAACTGGGCAACGAGCCTAGCGTGGGGCTCCGCCCCACACCCGGCTCGGTCGTTTGCGGGGGCCCCAACGCCCCGCGCCGCTCCCTCGCAGGCGCGCCGTGCGCGCCTCAGCCGTGCTTGCACGGAATCCGACAAACGTAAACATGCTGGCTGTGCCAGCTCGGCTAGTGTGGGACCCGTCCGGGTCCCGACCGCAGGATTATATGTCCGTTGACGCGGATCGGCCAAAGGCGCCGAGAGGGTGTCCTGGAAGCCGGCTGCGCACGAATTGCCTGCGGCGTATCAGGGCGCATCGCATGGCGGAACGACGACGCGCCCGGGAAGACCCGTCCGCTCGACGTATTCGCGGACGATGCGGGACGCGGCCTCACGCACGCGCCCGGCGGCAGCCAGCGCGACGACGGCCCCTCCGAACCCGCCGCCGGTCAGCCGGGCTCCGAACACACCGGGCGTGCGGACCGCGGTGTCGACGATGAGGTCGATGGGCGCGAGCGAGACCTCGAAATCATTCCGCAGCGACGCGTGCGATGCACGAAACAGCACGCCCGCACGCTCGAGATCTCCAGCGCGGAGCGCCTCGACCGCCTCCAGAACGCGGACGTTCTCCGTCACGACATGCCGCGCGCGCCGGAGGAGATGGGCGGGCAGCAGTCTGGCCGCCAGGAGTTCTTCGTTTGCGTCCCTCAGCTCGGCCACGCCGAGCCGCGCGGCCGCTTCGACGCACTCCCGGCGCCGTGCTGCGTAATCGCCGCCGGCGTGGCGGTGCGCCACACCGGAATCGACGACGATCAACGCTGCCGCCTGCGGCAGCGGGATCAGCTCGTACTCGAGGGATCGCGTGTCGAGGAAGAGCGCGGACGTTTCCGAGGCCAGGCTGCACGCCATCTGGTCCATGATCCCGACGGGCGCGCCCACGAACTCGTTCTCCGCGCGGCGTCCGGCGCGCGCCAGAGACACGTCGTCGATCGGCAGGCCGTAGACCTCGCGAAGCGCCCGGCCAAGCGCGATCTCGAGCGCGGCGCTCGACGCGAGACCGCTGCCGACGGGCACGGCCGAATCAACCCGCCCGTCGAAGCCGCGGGAGAGCCCCGAGGCCTTCAGCACCGAGGTCATCCCCTTTACATAATCGGTCCAGTTGCCGTCCGGCCTCTCATGACCCAGCTCGTACGCGACGAAGCCGTCGCCGGGGAATGCCGAGCTGTAGACCCGGACGACGCCATCGGATCTCGGAGACAGCTCGACGACCGTGCGCTGCGGGATGGCGGCGGGCAGGACGAACCCGCCGTTGTAGTCGGTGTGATCGCCGATCAGATTGACGCGGCCCGGCGCGGCGGCTGTGATCGCCGGGTCGGCACCGAACAGATCGCGAAAGCCCGGCCGCCCTTCAGCACTCCGCATCTCACGGGGGGGGGGGGGGGG
>DATIEW010000881.1:0-10690 GCA_035455585.1 Vicinamibacterales bacterium
GACGTGATCGCCGATCCGCGCGAGACCACGAATCTCGCCGGCACCCGCGCGGCCGTCGTCCAGGAGATGATCGGCCGCCTGAAGGCGTTCGAGGCCGATGACACGGCGCCGGCCGGCACCGGAGCGGTTACGCCTGAAGCCGCCGAGCGCCTGCGCGCGCTCGGGTACGTGGCTGGCGCGAGCGCGGGCGCGGCGCCGGATCCGCACGCGCCGAATCCCGCGAAGCGGATCGAGGCCTGGACGTCGTTCGAGCGCGCGCTTTCGACCCTGACGGATGGAAACGCTGCCGAAGCGCTGCCCGTGCTGGCCGGCCTTTCGCGAGAGAATCCTTCGGGTCCCGTCTTTCAATCGACGTACGGGCGGGCCCTGCTCGAGACCGGCGACGCTGCAGCAGCGGTGACCGTGTATCGGGAGGCGATCGAACGCTGGCCGGGCGACGCGGCGCTCTTCCACGACCTCTCGGTCGCCGCACGCGCGGCAGGCAACCGCGACGAGGCGATACGCGCGGAGCAGGCGGCGCTGGCGCTCGATGGGGCGAGTCCGGCGGCGCTCAACGGGCTCGGCCTCCTCCACGCCGACGCCGGACGGGCGGCCGATGCCGCGTCCGCCTTCGAGCGGGCGGCCAGGGCCGACCCCTCGAACGCCTCGTACTGGGCGAACCTGGGCAACGCGCGGCGCGAGCTGAACGACCTCGCCGGGGCCGAATCCGCGTACCGCCGTGGACTCGAAGCCGACGCTACCCATCCGGACGCGGCTAACGGCCTCGGCGTCGTGCTGGTCCAGGCCGGCCGGCCGCTCGAAGCGATCCAGTCGTTCGAGCGCGCCCTCCAACGGTCGCCGGATTTTCACGAAGCCAGGCTGAACCTCGGGATCGCCTACCAGCAGAGCGGCGACGTCGACAGGGCCGCGCAGATCTACCGGGAGCTTCTCGCGACGCAGGGACCTGCAGCTGCCCGGGAACGGAAGGCGGCTTCGGAGCTGCTCAAGGAGCTAGGAGCTAGGAGCTAGGAGCCAGGAGAGGAGCCTGCTTCGAAAAAAAGAGGGCGCCCCCGAAGGGGCGCCCTTCTAGCTCCTAGCTCCTGACAAGCATCATCAGAATGTGAACCGGAAGCCGATCTGTCCGATTCGCTGCTCGGGGTTCTGGAAGTCGCCCGAGAACTCAGTGGGACGCAGGAACTGCGGAATGCCGCTCGAGACGTTCGGCTGAGGGTTGGTCACCGATCCGATGTACCGGCGGCCGATGAAGGCCGAGGGGTTGATTGCGTTGAAGAGGTTGAACATCTCTGCGATCGCCTCGACCCTGGCCGTGCGGTAGAGCTGGAAGCCCTTCGACACGCGCAGGCTGAAGGTGGACTGCCCCGCCCCGCGGCCGCAGTTGATCGTCTCGCACGGACCGATCTCCTTCACCTTCACGTTGCCGGCATCGTCGAACCCGTCGAACGCGAACGCGGTGTCGGACAGGTCGTTGTTGACGCCGTTGAGGTTGACGTCCACGCCCTGTGTCAGGTTGACCGGGAGCGCCGAGCGGTAGCGGAAGACCGGTGATACCGTCAGACCCCACGGCGCCTGCCACACGGCCGACAACGAGATGCGATGCCGCGCGTCGCTGCGGCCCGACGGGCCGAACTGAATATCGGCATACGGATCCAGGTGATTCTGGATGTTGTCGATGTTCAGCTCATCGGAGGCGTTGCCGGTCAGTGAGAGCGCACGGGACAGCGAGTACCAGGCCGAGAACTGCAGGCCCTGGTTCATCCGGCGGCGCACGCCGAAGTTCACCCCGTCGAAGCGGCTCTTGCCGTCGCTGATGTCGATGGTGAAGTTCGCCGGGCTGATCGGCAGGTCGGCGAACTGGCGCGACCCCGACGGGCCGACACCCGGGTTGCGCTGATTGAGCCGGATGCGCCAACCGAGGTCGCGCCCTTCGCTGTGGACGTAATCGATGTCCACGACCGTGGCAGCGTCGAGCTGGTGCGACCAGCCGGCCGAGTACTGATCCGAGTATGGTTGCCGGATTCGCGGCGACGCGATATGCGAGTTGAGCGGCAGCGCGCCACCAGCCTCGTTCTGGCTCTCGATAGTGCTGATCGGATCGCCCACCTGGAAGAACGCGCCGTCGGATCGGACGATCCCGTTGGGGTTGTTCACGTTGAACACCTGGCCGGCGCCGATGCCGGTGGCGTTGACGGCCGCGAAAAGGACGTTGGCGTTCGTGTAGCCGACGTCATAGTACCGCCCGTACCCACCCCGGATGATGTCGCGTCCATTGCCTCTGGTGTCCCATGCGAGGCCGAGGCGCCCTTGCCAGTTGTTCGCGTCCTCCTTCGAGTCCAGGCCGAACTCTCGGAACGCGGGCTGGCCGGCGAACCGCCCGGCGCGCGCCGCCTCCTGCAGGATCACGAAGTTCGGGTTCCGGCTCTGGTCGATCGCCCAGCCGTCGAGGTAGTCGTAACGGAACCCGAGGTTCAACGTGAGCCGATCGGTCAGCCGCCAGTCGTCCTGGATGTAGAGGCCGAGCTGCCAGTTCGGGATGTTCGCGTCCGCGGCGCCGCCGTTGAGGGTCACCGACGTCACGATGCCGTTGATGTCGTTCGTCCCGAGCGTGTAGGCGTAGTCGCCGGTCCCCACGTTGAAGGTGATGAACAGGCGCGGCTGCCTGATGAAGTTGATCCCGGTCTTGAAGTCGTGCCCCAGGCCGCCCATCCCCGAGACGCTCCAGGAGAAATCGTCGCGGAACTGGTATTTCTCCTGCTGGGTCTGCTGCGGGGTGTTGGTGTTCTGGCCGATCGACACGCCGTTGGGGAAGCTGATCTGGGGGTCGAGGCTGTTCGCGCCGATCGAGTTGGCGAAATCGGCGTACTGGAAGATGAACTCGTTCAGCTTCGAGCCGGCGAGCACCCAGTTGTAGTTGAAGTTGATCGAGTTGAACTTGTTCTCGCTCGTGCCCCAGCCGCTCGGCGGAATCTGCGGGTCGGCGCCGTACGGCTGGGAGTTCGTGTTGCGCCCGTAGCGGACCGCCAGGTACTGGTTCGGCGTCACCTGCGCCGTTCCCTTCACCGTCAGCAGGTTCTCGCGGTACGGCGTCGTGTAGACGCCGTCATCGCTCGGGAACAGCCCCAGCGTGTCGACCACCTGGAGCGTGTCCTGCTGCGTGCGCTCGTATGCGGCGAAGTAATGCGCCTTGTTCAACACGATCGGACCGCCCACGGAGCCGCCGTACTGCCACCGGCGGTAGTCCTGCTTGTCCACCTCGTTCCGCTTCTCCGTCTCGGTCTTCGCGTTCAGAAAGTCGTCGCGGAAGAGCGTGAACCAGCTTCCCCGGACGTCGTTCGTGCCGCTCTTGGTGATGATGTTCATCACGCCACCGTTGCTGCGGCCGTATTCCGCCTTGTAGCGCGACGTGATGAAGTTGAACTCCTGGATGGCTTCGAGCGGGTAGAGCTGCAGCAGGCCGCCGACCGTGTCGTCGTTGTTGTCGCCGCCGTCGATCTGGTAGTTCACGTTCCGCCCGTTGCCGCCAGCGATCTGCGGCGAGTACTGCGTGCTCTTCGTCGGGTCGGCGTGGAAGCCGAGACCGACGCCCGGAACCGTCAGCGCGGCGTTGGCGAACTGACGCCCGTTGAGCGGCAGGCTCTCGATGCGGCCTACGTCGACGACTCCGCCCACCGACGAGGTCGTCGTCGCGATGAGGGGCGATTCCCCGGTGACAGTCACCGTTTCCTGCACGGCAGCGACCTTGAGCGTCATCGGCACGTCGATCGTCTGCGCGACGTTCACGATGATGCCCTTGTTCTCGAGCCGCGTGAATCCTTGCAGCTCCGCCGTCAAGTCGTAGATCCCCACCGGCAGCGCGTTGAGGCGGTAGATGCCTTCGCCGTCGGTCACGTCCGACCGGGTAAAGCCCGTCTCGGTGTGGCGCGCCGTAACGGTCACGCCGGGGATCGCGGCTCCCTGGTCGTCGACGATGCGTCCGGTGACGTTCCCGGACGCCTGCTGCGCCGCCGCCGGCGATGCCAGCGCGAGCGAGCAGAGGACGACCATCGCCAAGATGATCCTGTTCATGCCTTGTGGCCTCCCAATGTGAGAAGAGGAATGAGTGAGTGAAGAGCGCATGCAGCCGGGTCGACCACGATGTAACCACGGTCTACCCGGGTCGGCATCTCAGCAAGGACCGCTCCAGTCTTCCCGGGATGGCTCGCCTCGTAAAGTCCGTGAAACGCATGGACTTAGGGCTGAACGGGGGTGGGACGAAATGCATGACGGGCCGGCAGATCCAAAGATTTGGTTTAATGCCGGGCCAGGAATTGGATCGGAGTCGGGGTCCGGGGTGCGGGATCCGGGGCCCGAGGCGCCGGATCCCGGGACGGGGTCCGGGGTCCGGGGTCGGGGGTCCGGGGTCCGGGACGGAATTGCTCCGGGCCTTCCAACTATCCTTGTCTCCTCCGCGCCACAAGACCATCATTGATGTTCACGAAGGCGGACGGATGGGGAACACGCGCAAGCCGATCCGTTCAGGTCGTTCTCGAAGGCGCCGGGGCCCAGTGCAGGAAGTGCGACGGCATGCCCATTGAGTACCCCGCATCACCTTCAGCGACCTTCCCCCGTTTATGGGCCGTTCCCCGAGGCGTGACTACGGCGACCTCCGGTTGGCGAGGACTGGTTGATGCTGACCTCTGAGGATTGTCGGATCAAGCTCTCACGCAGGTAGGATGGTTCTCTATCGTGCTGAGGTTGCTCGCGAGCCGTATCGCGCGACGCGGTCGTTCGGTGCGCGTCGAAGATCCCTCGGGGCATGCTGCCGATCCGGGGCTGGCGGCCTGCCGCGGGCTGGACGATCTCAGACACCACATCTGCTCCGAGATCACCGCGAGGCTCGGCCCCGATCGCATCGTCATCTTCGAGCCGGCCGACGGCGGCACGATGTACCGAGCCACCTGGTCGAGCGACAGGACGCGGGCGCTCCCCAGCCTGACAGCGCCAGGTCGTGGACGCCTTGCACGGTGGTTACGCGTGAACGGGGAATCGCTGCGGCTCGATCCTCAGAGTGACCTGTACTCGTGGTGGGCGTCCGGAGAACGGGACCTGCTGCGGGAGACGGCCGCAACTCTGTGTCTGCCGTTCGTCGTGTCCGGCCGGCTCGCTGCAATCGCATTCATCGCCGGCGCTTCGGCCGGTCCGCGAAACGCACCAAACATTCCGGATCTGGAGGCGTTCGCGCGGCATGCCGCCGCGAGATGGAATGAGCTGGATACGGCCGGTCGTGCCGACCGCGCGGCGCGCGCGCTGTATCGCTCGCAGCAGTTGAGTGTCGCCGGCCAGTTGGCCGCCACGGTCTCCCACGAAGTCCGCAATCCCCTTGCGGCCATCCGGTCGCTCGTCCAGTTCGTCCGTGACGCCGACCCCGAGGCGAGCGAACGGAAACGCCTCCTCACGGGCGTTGTCGAAGAGGTCGATCGGGTCGAGCAGACGGTCGCGCGTCACCTGGATCTGACCCGGGCGCACACGCCTCCCTCCCTCGAGATCGACGCCGGTGATCTCGCCGGGGAGGTCGTCAGCTTCGTTCAACCCTACGCGAAACGTCGGCGCGTGAACCTCGATTTCCACGGGTCCGATGTGCCGCTTCGCGTTCGTGCCGATCCCGCTGAGCTTCGACAGGTGCTCATCAACGTGCTGCTCAACGCGTGCCAGGCCTGTACAGGCGCGGGACGTGTCGAAGTATCGGCCGAACCGCGTCGCACCGACGGCAGGCCCGGGGCAGAAATCACGGTGACCGACGATGGACAGGGGATGGGGCCAGCCGATGTGGCACGGGTATTCGAGCCGTTCTTCACGACGAAACCGGACGGCACGGGGCTCGGCCTGTCATTTTGCCGGGACGCGCTTGCAAGGTGCGGCGGCTCGATTGATTTGACCAGCGCCTCAGGGAGGGGCACGCGCGTTGTGATCCACATCCCGCTCACGCCCCCTATCCATGGCCTCGATTCTGGTCATCGACGATGAGCCGCGCCTGCGGGAGGCGATCGCCCTTTCCTTAGGGAGGGGCGGGCACACCGTCGAGGTCGCCGAATCCGGAGAGACCGGAGAGCGCCTCTTCGTCAACGGCAGCTTCGATGTCGTCGTCCTCGACGTCCGCCTCCCGGGGATTGATGGGATCGAGACGCTCGAGCGGCTGCGCCGGCACGATCCGGGCGTGGTGACGGTGTTTCTCACGGCATACGGTTCGATCAAGTCTGCGGTTGCAGCCATGCGGGCCGGCGGCTTCGACTACCTGACGAAGCCGTTCGACAACGACGAGCTGCTGCTGGCGATAGACCGCGCCGTGGAGCGGCATCAGCTCGGGCGGCGCGTGCAGGCCCTCGAGCTGGAAGTCGAAGGACGGACAGCCTTCCCGGACATCATCGGCCGGAGCGAGGCGATTCGACGTGCCCTGGTCCTGCTGGCCAGGGTGGCACCGACGGACACAGCGGTGCTGCTCCTGGGGGAATCCGGCACCGGAAAGGAGCTGGCTGCCCGCGGCGTGCACCGGTACAGTCGCCGGGCCGACCGGCCGTTCGTGGCGCTCAATTGTGGGGCGATCGCCGGCACGCTGGCGGAGTCGGAACTGTTCGGGCACGAGCGCGGAGCCTTCACCGATGCGCGGGAGCGCCGGCTCGGCCACTTCGAGTCGACCCGCGGCGGCACGCTGTTCCTCGACGAAGTGGGTGAATTGTCGCTCGAGGTGCAGGCGAAGCTCCTGCGCGTCCTGGAGGAAGGGAAGATCCAGCGCCTGGGAAGCAGCGAGCCGACCTCGATCGACGTCCGGATCGTCGCCGCGACGAATCGCGACATCGAGGCCGACGTCGCAGCGAAGCGCTTTCGTGCAGACCTCTACTGGCGTCTCAACCAGTTTCCGATACGGATGCCACCGCTGCGAGACCGGCTCGAAGATCTCCCGCTGCTCGTCAACCACCTCATAAGCAAGCTGAACGCAGCGCTTGGGACCGAGGTGGCGGGAGCGTCGCCCGGTGTCCTGGAGCGTCTTCGGAATCACGGGTGGCCTGGTAACGTCAGAGAGCTCGAGAACGTGATTCGCTGGGCAATGCTCGTGGCCGAGGAGCCGATCGTCACCGAGCGCGAGCTGCCGCCGCACGCGCTCGGCGCGGCCGCTGGCGGAAACGCCGGGGAGCCACAGGCAGCCCCGCTCGCCGAGATGCTCAAGCGCAGCAGGGAGCGTACGGAGCGCGCGGCCATCGAGGCGGCGATGGCGGCCCATCAGGGCCGGCGAACGGACGTGGCCGCGGCGCTCGGGATCAGCCGGAGAGCCCTGTTCAACAAGCTCAAGGAGTACGGGCTCGAGGATCGCGGAAGCGACTAGTCGGTCGGCCGGATGAACCGTGTGGCGAACAGCCTCGAGGCGACTCCAACGATCACCATGAGGTAGACCGCGAGACCAGCCATGTGCTGAGCCGCCGTGCCGCTCCGCTGGCCGCGATCGTGTCGCGGCACCTGGAACTGCGGAACCTCATGGAGCTTCGGGGCGCGGCGGCGATCGAACCGCAGCCAATACCCGCCCGCCTGCGCCGGCAGGCGAATCGTGACCCGGGGCCGCTCGTCAAAGAGATCCCGGTTCAGGCGCCGTTGATATCCTTCAACGGCTCGGTCCCACGTTTCGGCCAGCGGGGGACCGGTTCCAGCGAGCGTCTCGAAACCTCGTAGAAGCATCGCGCCGGGCGAGAGCCAGCTCAGCGACCGTGCCAGCGCGGTTTGACGACGACGCTCCGTCCACCAGGCCTGCTCGATCCGCTCGACCTCCAGCCGCGCTTGTCCAGCCGCCTCCGTCCACTCGTCGTCCAGCGCCGCTCGATGACGTTCGACAGCGGTGGCCAGCGCACGGGAATCCGCCGCGCCGTCTACCCGTGAGGCGAGCAGAGCGCCGAGATCATATTCCGCGTCATGGATGCGCGTGGCGAACGCTTCGCTCGCGGCGTGCTCCAGGCTCCCTCGCGCGGGGACCGGCACGATGATGCGAGCCGCCGTCGACGTGAGGTACGGGATCAGCAGCGCGGTCAGGATCCAGAGCGCGATCTGGCTCAGGTGGGCGCCGCCGTCGCTCGGCACCAGCAGGCCGACCGACATGCCGAGGATCATCATGAAGCACAGGAACAGCAGCGCCGGCACAGCCATGGGCGCGACGAGAGACAGCATCTCCGCGACAGACACGTCGAGGCCGACGGGTTTGCCTGTGAGCAGGCCGGCAAGCGCGGCGAGCTGAGCCACGAGCACGGCATACGCGACGACCAGCGCGGCGGCGGTGAGTTTCGCCGAGAGGACGAGTGCGCGGGGCACGGGGAGACTGAGCCAGGCGCGCAGCGTCCCGGTAGCCCTCGCGGAAGCGACGATATCGACGCCGTACATGCCCGCGAGGAGTCCCCCAATTGTCAGGACGAGCAGGCCGAAGTCGAGAGGGATGCCCGCCTGCAGGTGACGGGCCGATGGACGCGCAGGGCCCCAGCGCACGCCCGATGGTGAGAAGTCCCAGTACGACGGCAGCGATGCGTCGATCCCCTTCGCGAGCGCGGCCCCCAGTTCAGGTGGCCGAGCCACGCGGAGTCGCGCGTCCGTGCTCCAGCCCATGACGGACCCGGGCTCGAGTTGGGCTTCCACCTGTTGCTGGAGCAGCCGCGTGTAGTCCTGGTGTGCGGCGGCCACATCGCGCAGCCCGAGGGAGCTCGAAAGGCCCGCCAGAATCGCCAGGAACGCCACGCATCCGTGGAGGCTCGGCCGCCGGAACGCGAGGCCCACATCGTGTCGCACCACCAGCAGCCAGCGGCTGCGGGGCTTATTCTCCTGTCCCTCACCGCGATCACTGTCCATGGCCGGGTCCTGGCAGGTAGACGGCGGGAACCGGCGGCAGTTCGCTCCGCATCCAGTCGAGCACGGGTGTGCCGTGTTCCAGGACGGCGCCGCGGTCGGCCACCGCCCTCGCGAACTGCGCATCGTCGGTCGTGATGAGCACCGCACGGCCGGTGGCGGCGAGTTCGCGAACGAGTATGGCCAGGCCGGCCGCGTCCCGTTCAGCCAATCCCGCGGTCGGATTCTCGCACAGCAGGATTGGCGTCGCGCGCAGGCGCGCAACCGCCAGCGAGACGATGCGCTCCTCGAACGGGGTCAGCTCCGCGGCGGGCCGGTCGAAGCGCCGGTCGGGAAGATCGGACTCGCGGAGGGCCGCATCGATCGCGTCGTTGCGCGGTGCCATCCGACCGTCGAGGCACATCAGGAGCCTGATGTTGGCGCGCACCGTGAGACGGGGCTCCAGGCCGCTCGGCGTGCGGATGGCGGTGACCAGACGCCTGACCTCGGTGGGATGCGTGGCGGGAGAGTGGCCGCTCACCGCGATCGACCCCGCCTGCGGCTTCGAGAAGCCGAGGAGCGTGTCGACTAGGATCGGGACTGGCGTCCGGTCACCGACCAGCGCGTAGACCTCGCCGGCGTCCACATGCAGGTGTGCGGCGACGAGGATCGGGGTTCCCGCCGGTGTGAGGATCGTCACGCCATCGAGTGCGATCATTCAGGCTTTTACCGGGGGACTGCGTCCCCGGACCCCTCGCACGCTTGCGCCTTCGCTGAATCTACGGCGACGCTCGCCGACCCGACTTCGCTCTTCGAGCTTCGTCGAGGTCTCGCCGTAGCGCTTCGCCGCGGAGGCGGAAGCGCCTCCGACGCGAAGGCGGCCGCCTGAGGCGCCGTAGCGTCTTGCACGAAGGCGACTCGCGTCGCTCGTTCGCTGCGCTCACTCGCCGCTGCGGGCGACGGATCCGCAGGTCGGTAAAAGGCTGCTCGCGCCGCAATCAGGGTGTCAGGCCCGGCAGCGCGACATCGAACAGCCGTTCGATCTGGCGCCGGTGGTGCCGATCGTAGGCCCCGACCCACTCGTGTGTGATCAGCCCCTGCGAGGATACCACCACCGTATGGGGCGTGCCGCGGAAGCCGAACGCGCGGCGCGTGTCGTCGGAGACGGCCTGGATGACCTCGAAGTCGAAGCCGCGGGCCGCGACGAAGCTGCGTACGTCGCGCTCCGCGGTGACGGCCATGAAGCGGAACCGGTCGCCGCTCGACGCCGCCAGCGCTTCGACGTTGGGCCAGTTCCGCTCGCACCACCCGCAGCCGGAGCTGAAGTAATAGATGACCGCGGGTCTCCCGTCATCGAACGCCACCCGGCTCCGGGCGCCCCTCGTCGTGACGCCGTCGAGGACGGGCGCGAGCGCGCCGAGCGGGGCCAGGGGTGCCGCCCGGGTCTCGAGCAGCGTGTTGATGCGTGCGGCCTGAAGGACGTTGACGCAGACGGAGAGGAGGAGCAGGGCGAGGACTGTCGGGGGCAGCAGGCGAGTGATCGTCGACATTTTCAGTTCCCTCCTCTGTGGGCCGCTAAGCCGGCTCGCACGGTGAACCTCGCAATCGTTCCGTCGCGCGCTCGTGGCAAGCGCTGTGCCGGCGTGCTTGCCACGTCGATCGCGCAGGTCCTGGAGCGGTGGCAGCAGCGCGATGCGCACGGGCGTGCCCACCGCCGGACCCGGGTCGGCGCTGATCGCACGCAAGATCGCAAGAAACCCTCGGGTTTTCGGCCATTCCGGTGCGTGGGGCACGCGCGGGCCCGCGATGGGCACGGCCGTGCCCAAAATTCGGGGCCGACGTGACGAAAACCGTGGATTTC
>DATIEW010000882.1:0-3584 GCA_035455585.1 Vicinamibacterales bacterium
ACAGATTGCCGAGTGCGCTCCTGAGGGAGTCATCGTCGTCGACGATCCGAGATCAGCGGTGCTCGCGCCATCGTAGACCGCCGAAACTACGCGTCACCAGCCGGGCGGGTCAATCACCGTTCAGGACATGCGACTACGACTTTGAGACGAGAACGCCGAGGCGATCCGCCATCCTAACCAGCTCGGCGAGCGACCCGGCGCCCAGCTTCTCCATCACCTGGTGGCGCTGAATCTTCACGGTCGTCTCGCTCGTGCCGAGCTTGCTCCCGACCTGTTTGTTGGGCAGACCAGCCACGACGAGCGCCAGGACGTCCCGCTCGCGCGGCGTCAACGAGCGGTAGCGCGCGCGCAGCGCGTCGAGATCTGCGCGCTGCGCGCGGGCGGCGCGGGCGCGCTCCAGCGCCAGGTGAATCGCGTCGAGAAGGTCCTGGTCGCGGAAGGGCTTGGTGAGGAACTCCACCGCGCCGTCCTTCATCGCGCGCACGCTCATCGGAATGTCGCCGTGGCCGGTGACGAAGACGATCGGGATGTCCAGGTCCGCCTCCGCCATTCGCCGCTGGAGATCGAGCCCACTGAGACCGGGCAGGCGCACGTCCAGTACCAGGCATCCGGGCACGTCCGGGCGGTCGCTGCCCAGGAACTCCTGCGCGGACGCGAACACCGAGACGCGCAGCCCCACCGAGCGAAGGACGTTCTCCAGCGAACGCCGCATCGCGGCGTCGTCATCGACGACGAAGACGATGGCGTCGGCGCCGGTCATGACCCACGCGCCTCGCCGACCGGGAGCATGAACTGGAAGACGGCGCCGCGCGGGGTATTGGCGGTGGCCCACAGCCGCCCGCCGTGCGCCTCGATAATGCGGCGGCTGATCGCCAGCCCCAGGCCGAGGCCGTTCGTCTTGGTCGTGTAGAATGCCTCGAACAACCGATCGAGACTCTTCGGATCCGGTCCCGGCCCCGAATCCTTGACGGCGACGAGCACGCCGTTGGCCGCGTCCCGTGAGGAGCGCACGACGAGCTCGTACTGACCGTCGCCGGCGTTAGTCATCGCTTCGATGGCGTTGATCATCAGGTTGAGCAGCACCTGCTGGAGCTGGATCCGATCGCCCAGAACGAGCGGCAAGTCGTCGGCGAGTTCCGGCATCAGAAATACGCGATGCGCCTGCAGCTCGTTCCGCGCCAGCGCGATGACGTCACGGATCGTGTCGTTGAGGTCGAGCCAGTCTTTTCGTGGAGGCGCCTTTTGCGCGAGCGCGCGGATCCGACCGATGATCTCCGCGGCCCGATGCCCGTCGGCGATCACCATCGCGAGCGACCGCCGCGCTTCCTCGAGGTTCTGCACCGCGAGCCAGCGCAGGCAGGCGCTGGCGTTGTTCACTACGGCGCCGAGCGGCTGATTGATCTCGTGGGCGATCGAGGCGGTCAGCTCACCCATGATCGTGAGCCGCACGGCGCGCTCAAGCTCTGCCTGCGTCTCGCGCAACGACTCCTCGGCGCGTTTGCGTTCGGTGATGTCGATGATCGTCCCGACGAATTTCACGTTGCCCGATGCGTCGATGTCCGGGCGCCCGACGGCCTGGACGTGCTTGACGGTTCCGTCCGGCAGCATGATCCGATACTCATGCTGGAACGCGCGCCTTTCGCGTACGGCGTCATCCACGAGCCGGTCGACCGCCGGCCGATCGTCGGGGTGTACGCGCTCCCTGTAGCGGGCGGGGGAGCGCGGTTCGGTGGCCGGATCGAAGCCGAAGATGCGAGAGAGTTCGGCCGACGCGCGTACCTCGCCGGTGAGCGGCTCCCAGCGCCAGTTACCGGTATGGCTGATTTGCTGACCCTCGGCCAGCGAGGCCTCACTCTCTCGCAGCGCCTCTTCGGCGCGCTTGCGCTCGACGAACTGGCCGATCTGGCTGCCGATGGTCGCCATCATGTCCAGTAGCTCCTGGTCGGGCGGCCGGATGTCGTGGCTAAAGAACTCCATGACACCGAGGACGCCCTCGCCGAACACGATGGGAAATCCGAAGGCCGCGTGCAGCCCCTCGCGCGCGGCGATGGGCGCGCGCGGGAAATTCGTGTCATTGACGACATCCGGAATGTAGGCGGGCTCACCACTGGACCAGACACGACCCGGCAACCCGCGTCCGCGGGCGAACGTCGTCGTGCGGCTCGCGGCCGCGAACTGCGGCGCGATCACGGACGGCGCGTGCCAGATCTCGAAGCAGCGCAGGACTCCGGCCTCGCGGTCGACGCTCCACAGCGCGCCCAGGTCCCAGGCTAAACCGTCGCACACGGCCTGAAGGATTCTCGGCGTGGCCTCCGCGACGGTCGCGGAGTCCGCCAGGATCTGCGTTACCGCGTGTTGCACCACGCGGCTCTGCTCGGCGCGCTTGCGCTCGGTGATGTCCTGCACCGAGCCGAACATGCGACGGGGCCGGCCCGATTCGTCTCGCGCGAGGTCGCCCTGGCCGTGGACGACCCGCACGTCTCCGTTGGGGCGGATAACGCGATACTCGACGTCGTACCGGCCTGTCTCGAGGGCGACGGTCCATGCGGCCGCTCGAAGGTGACGGTCGGCCGGGTGGACAAGCTTCTCGATATCCGAGGGACCCAGGATGCGTTGCTGCGGTTCGAGCCCGTAGATCCGATAGGTCTCTTCGGACAGCGTGTACTGATCGAGGGCGAGATCGTGCTCCCAGTGGCCAACGTGCGAGATGCGCTGCGCCTGTTCCAGCCTGCGCTCGCTTTCGCGAAGGGTGCGAAACATCATCAAGGTGGTCAGAGCGTCCTCCAGCCGTCGGCCGATCTCCTGGAAGAGCCGCTCTTCTCGTGACGTCCAGATCCTCGCGTATGAGCACTGGGTGAGGCCGAACGTGTACGGTTGATCGCCCTTCGGGTAGAGGGCCATGACAATCCTGGACTGGATGCCCCAGCGCTCCAGCATTTCGGCTGACATTGGATGGGCCGTTCCCGCCCCAAACTGTACGGGCCCATTCGCCGCCCTCACGGCTTCGACCGCGGCGGTCATCTCCGGATCCACAGGCAGCGTCCACGCCGCCCACGGTCGAACTGCCGGGACTCCCGCCCGAGTACGGAGCATCCCCCAGGACCATTCCGCGCCTACGGTCGTCTTCAGCTGCTGCGAGACGGACTCTGGGTCGGAGGGATAGACCAGCCACGATCGGTCGCAGTCGAAGATTGACAGCAGGAGCTCGAGCACGTCGCTCATCATCTGCTCGACGTCATTCGTCCCCTGGATGGCTCGGTTCACCTGGTCCATGCTCTCCAGGAACCGGAGATGAGCCTGCCGCTCGTCCTCCGCGCGCGTGCGCTCGATGGCGACGCTCGCGAGGTTGGTGACCTGCTCGACGATGTTGTGCTCCTGGAGCGTCGGGCTCCGCACCTCGCGGAAGTAGATCGCGAAGGTTCCCAGCACCCGGGCATCAGAGGAGAAGATGGGCGTCGACCAGCACGCGCGGAGTCCGTGTGGCAAGGCCAGATCTCGATACGCCGCCCACAGCGGATCGCGGGCGATGTCGGAGACGATCACCGGCTCGTTGCGGTAGGCGGCCGTGCCGCACGACCCCGCCG